>CABTAA010000217.1 GCA_902482615.1 uncultured Collinsella sp. | reverse complement strand
GACGCTCTTCCGATCTCATGGAAGAAGTCGCGAACCTGCTGGGCGACCTTGGCGGCGTCGAACTCAATGCCCTGCTCGCTATAGAGCTCGAGGGCGAAGTCGATGAGCGACGTGGGGTCGATCGACAGACGGTCGCGCAGGATGTTGATGATGCCGATAGCGGCACGACGCAGCGCGTAGGGGTCGGAGGAGCCGGTCGGGGGCTCGCCGATGGCAAAGATACCAGCGATGGTATCGAGCTTGTCGGCGCAGGCCACGATGCAGCCAGCGGTGCCCTCGGGCAGCTCGTCACCGGCAAAGCGGGGACGATAGTGATCGCGGATGGCATGGGCGACCTCGTCATTCTCCCCCATCGCGGTCGCGTAATAACCGCCCATCACGCCCTGCTGGCTCGTGAACTCAACGACGGCGTTAGACACCAGGTCGGCCTTGCACAGGTGCGCGGCGCGAGCAGCGTCAGCGGCAAGATGGGCGCCCAGATGAGCCTCGCGGGCAATAGCGAGCGCGAGCTGCTCGATGCGCTCGGACTTGGCGAGCACGCTACCGAGCTTCTCCTGGAAGGCAACCTTGGCCAGACGCTCGCGGAACTCGTCGAGGGAGATCTTCAGGTCCTCCTCGTAGAAGAACTTGGCGTCGTCCAGACGGGCGCGCACGACGCGCTCGTTGCCGTCAATCACGCGCTCGGCATTCTCGGGCTTGCTGTTGGAAACGACCACGAACTCACGCGTGAGCTTGCCCTCGCCGTCATAGATCGGGAAGTAGCGCTGGTTGGTGAGCATGGACTCGCAGATAATCTCGTGCGGGACCTTGAGGAACTCCTCATCGAAGGTACCGACGAGCACCGTCGGCCACTCGCAGAGGTTAATGACCTCCTCAAAGACCTTCTTGGGCGTATCGACATGGCAGCCGGGACGGGCAGCCTCGACCTCGGCGATACCGGCGAGGATGGCCTCACGACGACGCTCGGCAGAAAGCACACCGGCGTCCTCGAGCACCTGCTCGTAAACAGCGGGGCTGGCAACCACATGGTCGCCAGGGCCAAGTACGCGATGACCACGCGTGGTGTTGCCACTCGTCACGTCGGCAAACGATACGGGCACAACATCCTCGCCCAAAAGGCAGCAGATCCAACGGACCGGACGCACGAACGTAGCATGCTCGTGACCCCAGCGCTGGGAGCGGTAGTTGGGCCACTGCAGGCCGGCGATGGTCTTCTCGCACAGGGCCGTCAGGATCGGGGTAGCCGGTGCGGAGGGAATGTTCTTCTCGGCGAACACATACTCGCGACCGTCAGTGTCCTCGCGACGGACCAGGTCCTCGGCAGCCACACCGCACTTGCGGGCGAAGCCCTGGGCGGCCTTGGTGGCGTTGCCGTCGGCATCGAAGGCAATGTTGGCCGCGGGGCCACGCTTGACCTCGTGAACCTCGTCGGTCGCGGTGGCGACATCGGCAACGAGTGCAGCCAGGCGGCGCGGGCTCGAGATCACGCGGACCTCGCCGTGGGCCAGACCGGCCTCGTCGAGACCCTTGGCGATCATGGTGCCAAGCTGCTTGACGGCATTGTTCAGCGGTGCAGAGGGCATTTCCTCCGTACCGATCTCAAACAGGAAATCCTTAGCGTCTGCCATGGCTTACGCCACCTCGCCTTCCTGGTCGGCATTCTCGTTGACTCCGGCGACCTCGGCCATATAGGCCTCGCAGCACGCCTTGGCGACGGCGCGGACGCGCAGGATGTAGTTGGCACGCTCGACTGCGGACAGAGCGCCGCGGGCATCGAGCAGGTTGAAAGCGTGGCTGCACTTCATGACGCAGTCATATGCCGGCAGCGGCAGCTTGCGCTCCAGACAGGAATGGCACTCGGCCTCATAGTCGTCAAACTTCTGACGCATCATCTCGACGTTTGCGACCTCAAAGTTATAAGCACTGAACTCGCGCTCGTTCTCGAGGAACACGTCGCCATAGGTCATGGGCGTGCCGTCGGGCAGGTAGCTCCACACCAGGTCGTAGACCGAGTTAACGCCCTGGGCGTACATGGCGATACGCTCCAGGCCGTAGGTGATCTCGACGGGCACGGGGTCGACCTCGATGCCGCCCACCTGCTGGAAGTACGTAAACTGCGTGACCTCCATGCCATTGAGCCAGACCTCCCAGCCAAGGCCCCAGGCGCCGAGCGTCGGGCTCTCCCAGTCGTCCTCGACAAAGCGGACGTCATGGTCGTTGGGGTCCAGACCGATAGCGGCAAGAGACCCCAGGTAAAGCTCCTGGGCGTTGACCGGCGAGGGCTTGATGAGCACCTGGAACTGATAGTAGTGCTGTAAACGGTTGGGGTTTTCGCCGTAGCGACCATCGGTCGGGCGACGAGAAGGCTGAACATAAGCAGCCGCCATCGGTTCTGGCCCCAGCGCGCGCAGACAGGTCATTGGGTGAGAGGTTCCCGCGCCGACTTCCATGTCCAATGGTTGAACAATGGTGCAGCCCTGGCGAGCCCAGTAATCCTGTAAGGTCAGGATCAAGCCCTGGAAGGTCCTGGTATCAAACTTTTGCATATTATTTCGTGCTGGATACGTGTGGATTTAAAGGAAGGGATCAGTATACCCGCTGGATGGAAGATATACAGTACGAAACGGGAAAAAGCAGGGCTTAACGCATGGAAAGATGCAAAAAATGGCCATCTGCGTCAAAAGAACAGACAAACTGCTCTTTACGGAAGGTATAACCGCGCATTTCGTAGCTCCCCTGGAACTGTTCAAATGCGGTGACGT
>CABTAA010000216.1 GCA_902482615.1 uncultured Collinsella sp. | reverse complement strand
GAGCGCGTTGCCGCGGTTGGTGAGCAGTGCGCCGCGCTTGCCATAGGTGCCGTCGTTGAGGGCGGCGGCGTAGGCCTCGGCAGCCTCGGCATACATGCCCAGGTGCATCAAGGCGTTGCCACGAAGGTGATCGGCCTCGCCCATAATCTCATCGGGAGTCTTTGCCGCCCCAAGCATCTGGGCTGCAGCGGAAAAATCACCCGCGCGGTAAGCGGCGCGGCCCTGTTGGATCAGCTGGCTATTCAAGGAAGTCCCCTTTACTCGTGAACGATCTCGACATGAACGATCTCGTCGCCGGCACGCAGCTGCGAAATCACATCGAGACCCTCGACCGTGGTACCAAAGACGGTGTACCCGGAATCGAGGTTATGCTGGGCACCCAAGCAGAAGTAGAACTGCGAACCCGCGGAATCGGGGTCCATGGAGCGTGCCATGGCAAGGGCACCATCGACATGGCTGTTGCGCGGATTGGTGGCAAACTCGCCCTTGATGCAGTAGCCGGGGCCACCGGTACCGGGCATGCCGTCGGGGCCCTCAAGACCGGCAGCGACGTCGGCGCCGGACATATCGCGGGTATTGGGGTCGCCGCCCTGAATGACAAAACCGGGCACATAGCGATGGAATTTAAGGCCATCATAGAAACCCATCGTGGAAAGCTCGCAGAAGTTCGCGACATGAATGGGAGCGCCCTCACCGTCAAACTTGACCTTGATGGTACCCTTCGACGTCTCGATAACGGCGCACTCGTCGCCGGCAAGCTGATACTCGGGCGTGTAGAGCTCTTTCTTAAAACCAAACATGTGGTTCCTTCCTCGTGCGTTTAAAGCATATTTGTACGAATTGTAGCAATAAGCATGCGCTTACATCAATTGCGCACGTAGGTTATGCCGACTATGGCGAACTATTTTTAGGAACGCTGCTGCGGCTTCCAGGAGCCCACGTTGGCGTCGTACTGATTCAGCGCGCTGTTGCCGCCCTGTGCGATGGGCGCCAGGATCTCGCTTTGGTGGGAACTCATCGACTCGTCATCGGGAATGGCCAGCGAGATATCCCAGCTCCGGCAGATTACGTCGACGCGCTCATACATCCACTCGGCAAGCTGCTTTAAGTGGGCGATGTCATCCGCATAGACCGTATCGTCCTGATACTTAAGGTTGTTAAGCTCATCTTGCGTCTTTTTGATCTGGTCGCGCAGGGCGTAGGCACTCTGCGACAGCTCCTGACGGGTGGACAGCGGCGTTCGGAGATAACCGTTGTTAAAGGAATCGATGACCTCGCCGATCTGGTCCTCGTCACCGTAGGACACGATGGTCTGATACAGACCGTCGAGCCTGGTATAGAGCTGATCATCGGTGAGCACGGTTTCTTCCTGGACCACCTCGGCAGAATCGTCTTGCTTGGTATCGTCCTCAGTCGCCTCGCCTTTTTGGCGCGTAGGGAAGGTCGTCTGCGCGGCCTGACCAAACTGGTCATAGAAGCCAGGCATGACACCCATGGGATCGGCCGTCACGAACCAATAGGCACCGCCGCAAACGACGGCAAGGACCGCGATGACGATGAGCGGCTTGGGAATATGACGCTTGTGCTTGTGATAGGCGTCCTCGTCGGGATGCACCTTGCGCTTGGGTTTTTGAGCATCGTCATGCAGGGAAACCGGCGTGGGAATATCGACCTTGGGGATACCGAAATCCTTATCGAAAGCCGGCAGCACGCAGGTCTCGTTAGGATCGGCGGCGTCCGAAAGCACCGCAGCGGCAGAGGCCGGCGCATGAGGCACCTCGGTATCGATCTGCTCTTGCGTTAGGCGCGGAAAGCCTGCCGTGCGGCCCGCTGCCAGGTCGGATGCGGCCGCGTCCTCGGAGAGGATACCCGGAGCGGGGCGTCCGCATTTGGGGCACGTACGATCATGCAGAGAAAGACGGGCACCGCAGCCCTCACAGAACACGAACTCGGTGTGCTCGGGACCATAGCCCGGACCCACATAGGCGTTGCAGTAGGGGCAGAACGAGGCGCCGTCCTCGATAGTCTTAAGGCAATGCGGGCAGATCACGGCATCCTCTTTTCGAAGCAATTCAAACAATCGAGGTTAGAGCATAACATCGCCACGGCCCCACAGGAACAAGGCACCAATTCAACATCGCCAGGGCGCGTAGTTACTTCTTCTTTTTGCTTGGCATCGAGACTTTGATGCCTTGGGCGGACTTGGTCACGCGAGAGCGCTTGGCTCCGGCACTCTTCTTTTTCTTGGGCTGGGCCTGGGCCACGCCCTCGAGTGCACGGGCCTCGGCCTCGCGAGCGGTGCGATCTTCGCGGCGCTGCGCCATGTCGGCGGCGACGCGCTTGGCAAAACGCTCGGCCGTCGAACCCGTCGAGCTCACCTTGCCGCCACCGCGACCCAGGTGAACGCGCACACCACGCCCAAAACCAGTTGCGCCATGACGACGACGCGGCTTGAGCGAATCCACCATCGTGGCGAGCTTAAAGAACACCGAGCAGGTAAAGATCACGATGACAGCCAAGATAACCATCTGGCCTATCGACAGGTTGGCAATAGAGAGCAGCTCCGGGAATCCGATAACGCCCACCAGGATGCCGGCGACTACAAACACAAAGAGCACCACACGTAAGGGCGTGAGAGGCTGCGAGATGCGCCAGATCAGGCTGACGCTCGCCGCGCAGGACGTAAGCAGGCACATCGTAGACAGCGTGAGCTGGCTAAAGCCAAACACGCGCGCCACAAAGATATCGAGCGCCGTAGCCATAATGACTGCA
>CABTAA010000215.1 GCA_902482615.1 uncultured Collinsella sp. | reverse complement strand
CCCCGGCCTCTGGCTTAACATGCGGCAACGTATAGAGCCCCACGATAAACGAGATGACGCCGATAGGCAGGTTGATGAGGAAGATGCTCTCCCAGGGAAAGCTTGCCACCAGCATGCCGCCGAGCACGGGGCCACACATCATGCCGAGGGCCACAAAGGTCGCGAGAATACCCATGGCACGGCCTCGTTCGCGCGCCGGAAACGATTCGGTGATGATACCCATGTTGTTAGCCATGGCCGCTGCGCAACCGATGCCCTGAACAATGCGTGCCAGGATAAGAACCTCGAGCGAGGCCGAAAGGCCGCACAGCAGCGAACCGACCGAAAAGACGATGACGCCCAGCTGGAACACATTCACCTTGCCGCGCACATCACCCAGACGGCCAAACGGCAACATAGCCACGCATGTCGCAAGCAGATACACCGAACTCACCAGCTGGATGCGGTCGAGGCCCACGCCCAGCTCCTTTTGCATCACGGGCAGCGCCACGGTCACGACGGTCGAATCCAGACACACCATAAACGTCATGATGAGCACGGTAAACAGAATCGCCCATTTGTTCTTGCCATGTGTGTCGCCCTCTAGAGCAATGTGCTCGCGGCGCAGCTGCTCTGCAGTTTTCTCCATATCCATCCTTTCGAGTGGCCCAACGCAAAAAAACGGGGCCCCAATCGCCTGCAAACAGCCGCGATTGGGGTCCCGCCTACGGAATCGGAACGAAAGGTCGCCGAAGCTTTCTGCCAGCATCGGCACCTTGTAAGGAGCTAGCCTAGCACTGCTCGAGCGCCTGCTCAAGGTCGGCAATCAAGTCGGCCGTGTCCTCGAGGCCGCACGACAGGCGTACCATGTCGGCGGAAATGCCACAGGCGATGAGCTCTTCATCGTTCATCTGGCGATGCGTGGCGTTGGCAGGATGCAGGCAGCAAGTGCGGGCGTCGGCCACGTGCGTGGCGATCTGGGCAAGCTTGAGGCTCTTCATAAAGGTCTCGGCCGCCGCGCGACCACCGTTAAAACCAAAGCTCACAACGCCGCAGGTACCGTTGGGCATGTACTTCTGAGCCAGGTCATAGTACTTGTCGCCCTCCAGGCCCGAATAGCTCACGAAGCGCACCTTGGGATGACTCTGCAGGAACTTGGCAACGGCCAGGCCGTTCTCGCAATGACGCGGCATGCGCACATGCAGGCTCTCGAGCGAGCTGTTCAAGAAAAACGCCGCCTGCGGGTTCTGCATAGGACCAAGATCGCGCATGAGCTGCGCGGTAGCCTTGGTAATGAAGGCGCCCTCGCGACCGAACTTCTCGGCATAGGTCACGCCGTGGTAGCTCTCGTCGGGCGTGGTGAGACCCGGGAACTTGTCCGCATGGGCCATCCAGTCAAACTGGCCATGGTCAACGATCACGCCGCCCAGATAGGCAGCATGTCCATCCATGTACTTGGTAGTGGAGTGCGTAACGATGTCGGCGCCCCATTCAAAGGGACGGCACATCACGGGCGTCGGGAAGGTGTTATCGACCATCAGCGGCACGCCGTGGTCATGCGCAGCCTTGGCAAAGCGCTCAATATCGAGCACGGCAAGGGCGGGATTGGCGATCGTCTCGCCAAAGACGAGCTTGGTATTGGGCTCAAAGGCTGCCTCGAGCTCTTCATCGGTGCAGTCGGGGGCAACGAACGTGCAGGTCAGTCCCATACGGCCCATGGTGTGGGCGAGCAAGTTGTACGTGCCGCCATAGATGGCAGAGCTCGCGACCACGTGATCGCCGGCACCGGCCACGTTAAAGATCGCAAGGAAGTTCGCAGCCATGCCCGAGCTCGTGAGCATCGCGGCAGTGCCCCCCTCCATCTCGCAGATCTTGGCGGCAACCAGATCGCACGTGGGGTTCTGCAGACGGCTGTAGAAATAGCCCGACTCCTCCAGGTCAAACAGCTTGCCCATGTGCTCGGACGTGTCGTACTTCCACGTGGTGGACTGGTAGATGGGCACCTGGCGCGGCTCGGCATCTCCCGGGTGATAGCCGCCCTGAACACATGTAGTACCGATGGTCTGCTCGCTCATATCTAGCTCCCTTGCCTGGGTTACGTTTTATTCGGTTCACGATACCGCTACCCCGCACCCCTCTCAACCCATCCCCAAGGTGGGTTATGAGACAAATTGATCCGGGGCATTTATCTCAAGCCTTGGACATTTGCTCGATAGATAAAAATGAGGCACACATGAAGCTCTCGATGATTACATGCACCGGCACGGGTACCATAGGCGGGTACACCGTGACCAAGGAGACAACGATGAAGCAGATCGATACCACCCAGCTCGACATCACCGCCTGTCAGGCTCAGGCTGCCGAATACCACGCCCGTGGCTTTAACTGCGCCCAGGCCGTCGCCTGCACGCTCGCTCCCGCCGTCGGGCTCGAACCCCAGGTCGCCTTTACCCTCACCGAGGGCTTTGGCGCCGGCATGGGCGGCATGACCGAAACTTGCGGCGCCATCTCGGGCGCCGTGGCCATCATGGGCTTTGTAATGAGCGACGGCATGGAAAACCCCAAGACCAAGGGCCAGACCTACAAACTGTCGCGCGAGATCGCCAAGCGTTTTGGCGAGAAGAACACGACGACTGTCTGCGGCACGCTCAAGGGCATCGGATCGGACAAGGGTCCGCTCCGCAGCTGCCCCGGCTGCATCGACGATGCCGTCGAGATCGCCTGCGATGTGCTAAAGCAGCTCGCCGAGTAAACGGCGGCAACAGAAAAACGACGGCCGGCGCACTTGGGATTCATCCAAAAGCACG
>CABTAA010000214.1 GCA_902482615.1 uncultured Collinsella sp. | reverse complement strand
GACCTGATCGATGCCATCTATGTACAGGAGCGCAACGACAATACCGACGAGCAGTGTGCTGCTGCCAAGGCTGCCTGGGACGCCTTGACCGACGCTCAGAAGGAGCTGGAAGAAATGGAAATCGAGGGCGAGAGCGGCGGCGGCATGGTCAAGGTGACCGTTAACGGCGAGATGGAGCTCGTCAACCTCACCATCGATCCCGATGCCCTCGATCCCGAGGACGTCGATATGCTGCAGGATATGATCATGGCTGCCGTCAACGAGGCCGTCCGCGGCGTCAACGAGCTCGCCAACAAGCAGATGGGCGCCATCACCGGCGGCCTCAACATCCCGGGCATGCCGTTCTAAGACACGCATATATATGAGTGCGAATCACAGTCTGCAAAAACTGCTCGATGAGCTGGGCCGTCTGCCGGGCATTGGTCCCAAGTCGGCCCAGCGCATCGCCTATTACCTGCTCGAGGCCGATGCCGAGGAGGCCCGCCGCCTGGCCGAGGCCATCCTGGAGGTCAAGCAGGAGGTCCACTTTTGCAGCCGCTGCTTTAACTACGCCACGGCCGACGAGTGCTCCATCTGCCAGGACCCGATGCGCGATACCACTCGCATTTGCGTGGTGGGCGAGCCGCGCGATGTCCAGGCGATCGAGCGCACGGGCAGCTACCACGGCCTCTACCACGTATTGGGCGGCGTGATCAGTCCCATGGACAAGATTGGCCCCGAGCAGCTGCACATTCGAGAGCTGCTGGCACGCTTGGGCCACGAGGACATCCACGAGGTCATCATCGCCACCAACCCCAATATTGAGGGCGAGACCACGGCGAGCTATCTGGCCCGTACCATCAAGCCGTTGGGCGTCGAGGTGTCGCGTCTGGCAAGCGGCCTTCCCGTGGGCGGCGACTTGGAGTATGCCGACGAGCTTACGCTTGGCCGCGCCATCGAGGCCCGCCGCGCGATTTAGGTGGCGAGCCTGCTCCTGCCGTATGTTTTCCTCGCGACGCACGGGGTAGTCATAATTTCCCCGTGCGACTGTGAGTTTGTTGTGCAACAAAGATGCTTCGTATCCGCTTATCGCATGGATGCTTCCGCTCGCATCCTTAATTTGTCCATTCGTTGCGCAACCTTTTTGGTTCGCTGATACACTCAAATATGGATTCGAATGAATGCGCCGCTCCCGAGCGGCGTGTTTTTGTTGGAGGAGAACGCATGCGGCCCGGTGGCACTCAGACAAAGCGCGGCGCCGCGGTGCGCATACGACGCCGACTGGGCTTGGCGCCGCGGGCGTACGCACTGCTATCGTGCTCGCTGGTGCTGGTCATAGCTGGCGTTTCTGCCTATGGCATGACCGTGCCGTCCATGATGCAGGCGCATGCCGCACGCGAACCGCGCGTGGGGCATGAGGTCAAAAGCGATCTGGGCACCACGACTGGATATGCTTGGGCAAGTGTGGTCGGGCATATTGTGTTTGGCACCGACGATGCGGACGGCGCCGAGGCCCCGGACAACGAAGTCACGCTTGCCAATGGCAAAACCATCGTGCTCACCAACACCAAGATCATCGATCGATTGTCCAACAATAGCGTGGCGGCAACGGTGAATAAGGTCGAGCAGCAAAAGGAGCAGGACGCCCAGCAGTCCGGAAAGCCCGGTAGCTCGGATACTTCTGGCTCCGGCTCGGATTCATCGAGTTCGGGCGGCGGCTCTGGGTCGGGTTCCTCTACCGGAGGGCCTGGAAACGGCGGCTCGACGGGCGGCAACACTGACAACGATGCAAACTCCGGCGGCCTTTCCGCTGCTGAGGAAGAGAGCATTCACAGTTGGCTTGTGACCAAGTACAACATGCTCGACGGCTATGTTTCTCGTGCCAATGACGTGGTCTCGACCTATAACTCTACGGGAGATCCCAGACCGTGCGACAGCCTGGTCGGGGAGATGTTTGTCATTCGAGCCGAGTTCGGTCGTCAGACATTCTCGCCCCGGTCAAGGTGGTATCAGCAGTATGCCAATCTGTGGGGCTGTTACACCAACCTATGTCAATGGGTCGGCCATTACGGCGATGATGACGTCGCGCTCGGTAACTTCAACAATAACGTGGCGGCGCTTGCCCTATGATGACCGATCTTGCATCCACCACACCACAATCGCTCGGTCGCGATCCCATGGTCGGCCTGCGCCTGGCGCGTGTCGACGGGTTTGAGCCGGCCATTGCGCTCGGTCAGGACGAACTGCCTGCCTATCTGCGTCGTTTTACGATACTGTTTGCCGACGATGCCACCATGCGCCGTGGCGGTATCGGCCGCGTGACGCGTGCTGTCAACGCCCAAGGCGAGGACGTAGCACTCAAACAGCTCATCTTGCCGACGCGCGATGAGTTTGACGACGATGCCGCCCATGAGTCGCTGGTCGCCAAGTTCAAAGCGGCATTTCGCGAGGAATATGAATGCCATCGCGCCCTTTCGGGCCTTAAGGGCTTTCCCCGCCTCTATGGCTGGGGCGAGGTCGACGGTGCGCCTGCAATTGTCATGGAATGGGTCGAGGGCGAGACGCTTGCCCGCTTGCGTTCGCGACTTGCCGTGGACGATGCCGGACGCCTGTCGCCGCTTGTGGCGGCGCGTCTGGGTCGCGACCTGTTCGATCTGCTCTGCCGTATGAGCCTGGTGGGCGAGGGCTTTGTCCATCGCGATATCTCGCCCGCTAATATTATGGTGCGCACGGCGCGTCTACCGCTTGACCGGCAGCTTGCCGAGGGCACCTTTGACCTGTGCCTGATCGACTTTGGCTCGTCGCTGGCGCTCGAGCC
>CABTAA010000213.1 GCA_902482615.1 uncultured Collinsella sp. | reverse complement strand
GCAAGGTCACGGATATGACCAACCAGCTGCTGCAGCGCAACGCGGATATGCTCAAGATGGCAACTGTGGAGACTGCGCGCGAGGCAGAGCGCGGCATTGTGGACATTGAGACGCTCAAGCACACGAACGAGAGTCTGATTTCCACGCTCGACGAGGTGCTGCAAATCCAGACCGATGGTGCAAAAAAACGGCAGGAGGCAGAGCAGGAGCTGCGCCGCATCGAAGGAGAACTCAAGCAGAAGCTGCTTGAAACACGAAAGGCTTAAGCATGAAAGAATTTTTTCAGAAAAAAAGTGTCGCTGTGACCATCACGCTGATTGTTGTGGCAATCGCAGTTGTCATTGGCTTTACCACAGCGCCCAAGCAGGCACCGGCACACGCGGTGCAGAAGATGGACAGGTTCACGTCTCCGTGCAAAAACGCCATGGCAGCCATGGCGAGCATGGCAATCATGGAGGTGCCGCCAGCAAGACCGTCAAGGCCATCGGTCAGGTTCACGGCATTAGAAAGACCGGCGATCATCAGCCAGCAAAAGACAATGTAGAGCCACGGGAACGAAAGGCCGCAGATGGTGGTCGAAAGCACGCCAAGGTCAATCGTCAGGCCGCCGGGAAAACGAATCTCGGGGGCGACGCCGCACCAGTTAACGGCAAGTACCGTAAAGGTGACACAGATAATGGTTAGGCCGATCATCTTGGCATGAGGCGTCAGACCGAGCGAGCGCCCATGCGTAACGGAGGTCAGGTCGTCGATCAGGCCCAGCACGCCGGTCGCCAGCGTGGCGAGCAGCACGAGCACGAGCTCGGTGGTGAGCTTGCCCATCAGCAGGCAGGTCAGCGAAATCGCAACAAGGATGATGACGCCGCCCATGGTGGGCGTTCCCTGCTTAACCAAATGACGCTTGGGGCCGTCGGCACGAACCTGCTGGCCGATACCCTCGACCTTGAGCAGCTTGATCCACCACGGCATGAGCAGCAGCGCAATGGCAGCGGCGATGCCAAGCCCCAAAAAAGCCTGATACGTTGGATACGAGGGATTGCCGAACATGGGCTAGCACACACCTTCCACAAAGCGGTCGAGCTCAACAAAGCGGGAACCCTTGACCAGTACAACATCATGTTTTTCAAGCGCGCCGCCCATGCGGTCGAGCACCTGCTGATAATCGGAGAACACCTGGATGCGGTCCTCGTCCATGCCCATCATGCGCGCGGCATCGGCCATAAGCTGGGCCAGCTCACCACCCACGCACGCCAGCATGTCGAGCTTCTTGGCGGCCGCATAGGCGCCCACGAGCTCATGCATGCGAGGAGCCTCATCGCCCATCTCGCCCATCTCGCCCAGGATCGCCATGCGAGACCCCGTGCACGAAAGCGAGCACAGTAGATCGAGGCCAGCAGCCATGGATTCGGCACTGGCGTTATAGGAATCGTCGATGACGCGGGCACCGCTCTTGGCGCGCTTGATCTCCTGGCGGTGACCGGTGATCGTGAGGCCCCTAAAGGCAGCATCGATCTGCTCGGGCGTCACGCCCAGGCGATAGGAAACCGCGGCGGCCTTAACGGCATTAGGAACGGATTGCACGCCGGGGATGGCAAGCATGGTATCGATCGTCTCACCCTGGCCAAAATCGAGCGTAAAGACCGGACGTCCCTCGTCATCAACACGAATGTCGCGGGCACGGACCTCATCATCGTCCGAGACGCCGGCCAGCATCACATCGATACCAGCAGGCTGGGCGAACGTATCGCGAATGAACGGCGTAAAGTCGTCCTCACCGCCCAAAACCAGCAGCGGCAAGAAGTCGCCGGCGGCGCACATACCCTGGACAATCTCGGCCTTAGCGCGGGCGATGTTCTCGCGGCTGCCCAAAATGCCGATGTGAGAGGTACCAATCTTGCTTACGATGGCAAGGTTGGGATTGGCGGACTGGGACAGACGCTCAATCTCGTGGAAATGGTTCATGCCCATCTCGAGCACCAGGACCTCGGTATCGGCCGGAGCGGAAAGCACCGTGAGCGGCATGCCGATCAGGTTATTGAAATTGCCCTTGGTGGCCCAGACACGATAGCGCTTGGCGAGTACAGCGGCGAGCACGTCCTTGGTCGTCGTCTTGCCGATGGAACCGGTAATGCCAACGACCAGGCAGCCAAGCTCCAGGCGATACGTGTGCGCCAAACGCAGCAGAAACTCCTCGGGATCATCGGTCAGCAAGATGGCACAGCCCCTGTCCTGTGCCAGCGAGACCAGCTCGGCCTCGGGCTCACGCGTCATCACGACGGCGCCGGCACCCGACTGGACGGCACGGGAAGCAAAATCATTGCCGTCGACGTTTTCACCGGGAAAGGCGACGAAAATCGTCCCTTCCTCGACCTGGCGCGAGTCGATAACGCACCCGCGGCATACCCGATCGGCTTCTCCCGTCACGGTTCGGGCCCCTGTTGCGGCCGCGAGGTTGTTGACGGCGATCTCTATCATTGCAGCTCCCCTGTAAACCTAATAATGCTATCGGCGTATTGTATCCCAGCGCCGCGCATGCGTGGTGCAGGGCATGTGAACACCCTCATATGGGACAACAAACCAGGCCCCAAAGATTGTAACCCCCTACCTCGTGTGCGGGATACCCAGAACGTCGAGCGCGTTGGCCATAATGGACTGGAACGGCACCGCAGCGGCATCCGAGCCGCTCGGCGTTCCGTCGAGCGTGATATAGCACAGCACCTTGGGCGATTGTGCCGGTGCAAAGCCCATAAAGGACGACATATAGTTCTCCTTGAGGTAGCCGCCGTTCTCGTCGGCTC
>CABTAA010000212.1 GCA_902482615.1 uncultured Collinsella sp. | reverse complement strand
CAGATCGAAAAAGAGGTCGGCATCGTGGACATCCTCGTCAACAACGCCGGCATCACGCGCGATGGCCTGCTCATGCGTATGGGTGACGATGCCTTCGACCGCGTGCTCGATGTCAATCTCAAGGGCACGTTCAATACGACGCGCGCGCTCACCAAGACCTTTGTGCGCCAGCACGGCGGTTGCGTCATCAACATGAGCTCGGTTGTGGGCCTGATGGGCAATGCCGGGCAGGCCAACTACGCTGCCTCCAAGGCGGGCGTCATCGGCCTGACCAAGGCGGTAGCGCGCGAGCTTGCGCCCCGCGGCGTTCGAGTGAACGCGGTTGCCCCCGGGTTTGTCGAGACGGATATGACGGCAAAGCTCTCGGAAAAGGTTCGCGCGGCAACCGAGGAGCAGATTCCCCTTAAGCGTATGGCGCAGCCCGAGGAGGTGGCCGGTGTGGTGCGCTTTTTAGCGAGCGATGCGGCTGCCTACATTACGGGCGAAGTCATACGCGTCGACGGCGGAATGGCGATGTAGAAACCAGAGCCACACAACGGCTTGAATGAGGAGACCATGATGGAACAGAGAGTTGCAATCACCGGCATCGGTGCCGTATCGCCGCTCGGCAACACGGCGCTTGCCACCTGGGCGGCCATGTGCGCCGGCACGTGCGGCATCGGCCCGATCACACACTTCGATACCGATGCGTTTGCCGTTAAGGTGGCGGCCGAGGTCAAGGGCTTTGACGGCAACGAGTACTTTGGCAAGCGTGATGCCAAGCACCTGGACCCCTGCGTTCAGTTTGCCCTGGCAGCGTCAGACGAGGCCATGCACGATGCGGGCTTTGATATCGAGGGCGCCATCGATCGCGAGCGCCTGGGCGTCTACGTGGGTTCAGGCGTGGGCGGCATGCAGACACTCGTCGACAACGTCCACACGATTGCCGATCGAGGGCCTCGCCGTGCATCGCCCTATATGATTGCGATGATGATCCCCAATATGGCCTCGGGCAATATCGCGATCCGCCACAAGGCAAAGGGCCCGACCCTGCCCGTGGTGACAGCCTGCGCGACTTCTGCCCATGCGGTGGGTGAGGCGTTCCGCGCCATCAAGCACGGCTATGCCGATGCGATTCTCGCCGGCGGTGCCGAGGCTGCCATTATCCCCGATGCCGTTGCGGGCTTTACGTCCTGCCGTGCGCTCACCACTAATCCTGACCCGTCGACGGCATGCCGTCCGTTCGATGCAGACCGCGATGGCTTTGTGATGGGCGAAGGCGCCTGCGTGCTCGTGCTCGAGGGTATGGAACACGCGCTGGCTCGCGGGGCGCACATTTATGCCGAGGTCGTGGGTTACGGCAACACCGATGATGCCTATCACATCACGAGCCCCGATCCCGAGGCTGCCGGCATCGCCCGTGCGATATCGCTGGCGGTGGCCGAGGGCGACGTTAAGCCTTCCGAGGGTCTCTACATCAACGCCCACGGCACCTCGACTAAGCTCAACGATTCGTCCGAGACGGCGGGCATTAAGCGTGCGCTCGGCGAGGACGCGGCACGCGCCGCGCACGTCTCGTCGACCAAGTCGATGACCGGCCACATGATCGGCGCCACGGGTGCCATCGAGGTTATGGCCTGCGCCATGGCGCTCGAGCAGGGCGTGGTGCCGCCGACCATTAACTACCACACGCCCGATCCCGCCTGCGATCTTGACTACACGCCCAATCGCGCGGTTCGCGCCGACCTTACCTGGGCGCTTTCGACCAACCTGGGCTTTGGCGGGCACAACGCCGCCATCGCGCTGCGTAGATATACGAGGAGCTAGAGCATGGATTCCAAAAGACTTGCCGAGATAGCCGATGTTATGGAGGACCGCGGCCTCCCGCGCGTGCGCGTTGAGGAGCCCGAGGGCGCCGCGGTCGAGCTCGAGCGCGCGAGCGCCGCGCAGCCGGTTGCCGTGCCCATGCCTATGCCGGGTGCCGTGACTGCTCCGGCGGTGGCTCCTGTCGCCATGCCTGCCGCCGCACCGGAACCCGCCGCGCAGCCACCTGCCGCCGCACCGGAGCCCAAGGGCACCGAGGTGACCGCTCCCATGGTCGGCGTTTTCTATGCTGCCCCGGCGCCGGGCGACGAGCCGTTTGTGCACGTGGGCTCCAAGGTCAAGGCCGGCGAGACCCTCTGCATCATCGAGGCCATGAAGCGCGGCGTATCCCGCGGCGTATTCTCCAACGAGGCCGGCCTTGGCTCCGCGCCTATGGCCCACGCCGCTGCGGAGACCCCGGGCCCCATACAGCAGGGCCTCTACGGCATCTTCGAGGTATTTGCCGACACCACCGTTATCTGCACCATGACCTCTCTGGTCATACTTATGAGCGGCACTCCCATCGAGTACGGCCAGCCCGCCGGTGTGGAGCTGACCAACGCGGCCTTCGCCATGACCTACGGCAAGTATGCCTCCGTGGTCGTCGCTATAGGCCTCTCCCTCTTCGCAGGCTCTACCATACTGAGCTGGGGTCTTTACGGCACCCGCTGCGCGGAGTATCTGTTTGGTTCCAAGGTCATAAAGCCCTATCAGATCCTCTTCTGCATCGTAGTAGTCATGGGCGCTGTCATGGATCTGAGCCTTGCATGGGACATTTCCGATACCCTTAACGCCTGCATGGCTATCCCCAACCTGATCGGCCTGCTGCTTCTGTCCCCCGTGGTCATCAAGCTGGCCAAGGAGTACAGCGCGGAGCACTTCCCCGAGAAGCAGAAGGCATAAGCTGCCTTAAAGCAAAGGGAGCCGGAAAATTCCGGCTCCTTATTTGTTTTGAGGCTTAAAAAAGC
>CABTAA010000211.1 GCA_902482615.1 uncultured Collinsella sp. | reverse complement strand
CGACACTCGCGCCGAGCCGTCCACTCCAACCGCGCCCTTCACTCGCGCGGTCAGGGCATCGGCCACCGAGCGACCCGCGGCAGCGACCAGCACCGTCTCGCGCTTGCAGGCCCCTGCGATCTTGCGCGCATCCGCCCGATCCAAACCCGTCGCGACAAATACACTCAGGGCACACAGGCAAGCCACAACTGCAACCAGGGCGCTCATAGCTCCACCCGCATAATGCGCCGGATAACCACCAGGGCAACGACGTTGAGGGCTAGACCCAGCACCACAGCGCCCGCGCCGGCAGGCGTCGCAAGACCGCGACGAAAATCTGCCGAAAGCAGCGCCAACACCGCGCACATGCCCGCCGGCATCGCCGCGACCATGTGTGCCGACATGCGAGCCTGCGACGTCTTAACATCCAGGCGGCGCTTGAGCTCAATGCGCTCCCCCACCATGCTCGACGCCTCGGACAGTAAGTCGGCAAGCGGAGCACCGGTGCGCTGAGACACCTTAAGCGCCAAGGTCACAAGCGAAAGGCCGGGGGCGTCGATGCGCACGAGCAGGTCATCGAGCGCGTCGGTCGCCGAGATGCCGCAATCGATCGCCGCCGCCACCCGCAAAAACTCGGTATGCACCGGTTCTTGCGCATGAGCGCCCACAAAGCGCATGCCCTGGGCCAGCGAATGTCCCGAGGCAAGCGACATGGAAAGTGCGGTAAACGCCTCGGGCATGGCCTCTTCTGCATCGTGTTGCTCGCGCCGGCTCTCAAAGCCATCCCGAGCGGCGCCAACGGCAATCGGAGCAACAAGTCCCAAGGCAAATCCGAGGGGCGATAACGACACCATCGTTAGTAAAATGCAGCAGACACCGCTCGAGAGCAGCAGAAACGCCAAACGCCCCGAAGCATCTTCGATCACGAGGCCAAGGCGATGCGCCGGAGCCAGCGATGCCCACGAACGGGCGATCTTTTTCAGCAGATCGTTTTCCACCAGCTCACGCGGCAGTTTCTCTGCCACCGTCTCGAGCGCCTGACGCGCCAGCTCCGCCGGCGGCACCTGCGGCACACGAGGTTCCGCCCCGCACGCCGTCGCGACAGAAAACCCTGCCAAACCCCCTACGACGAGGGGCACAGCGACCTCCATTCGTCCACCTCCTCTTGTGTGAGCGTCCCCGACCGCAGGCCTTCTGCGATAAACGGCGGCTCGCGGTCAAGCGTCCAGGTGCGCTCGGCGGCATCGAAAGTCACATAGCGCTCGAGCTCTACGCCGCCCGACGCGGCGCGACGCACCCCCGAATACGAGGAGACGAAGCGCCTGCCATCGGCGTGGCGCTCGGACATCACGATGCCGTCGAGCGCCATGGCAATCTGCTCCTCGATGAGCTCGCTCGGCAGATCGATGCCATAACGTGCAAGCAACGTCAGACGCACCACGGTCTCCTGCTCGGAACCCGCATGAAGTGTGGTGAGCGACCCGTCGTGGCCCGTGTTCATGGCCTGCAACATGTCGCAGCACTCAGCACCGCGCACCTCACCCACCACGATGCGGTCGGGGCGCATGCGCAGGGCATTGGTCACCAGGTCGCGGATCGTCACCGCGCCCTCGCCCTCAATTGAAGCCTCGCGCGCCTCTAGACGCACCACGTGCGGATGATGCGCAAACTTGAGTTCGGCAGAGTCCTCGATCGTCACGATGCGCTCGCCGGTGGAAATCTCGCATGACAACGCGTTGAGCAGGGTGGTCTTACCAGATCCCGTGCCTCCCGCAACCGCCAGGTCCTGTCTCAGCGACACCGCGCATGACAGCAGCTGCGCATACCAAAGCGGCAGCGACCCCAGCCCCACAAGCTCGTCCAGCGAGCAGATGCGGTCCGAGAACTTTCGGATGGTGAGAATCGGTCCGTCAATCGCCACAGGCGGAATCACCGCGTTGACGCGATAGCCCGTTTTGAGGCGGGCGTTGACGATGGGGCTGCGCTCGTCGATACGGCGGCCAAGTGGCGAGATGATGCGGTCGATAAGCACACGGATCTGCTCATCATCCTCAAACGCATGCTCGATGGGGTACAAGACGCCGCCGCGTTCAAAGAAGGCCGAGCGGCAGCCGTTGATCATGATCTCGGTAACGGTGTCGTCCTCGATGAGCGGCTGCAACGGCCCCAAGCCCACCACGTCATCCAAAATCTCGTCGATGATGGTCTCGCGCTCGGGCGTCGCGAGATCGGTCGGCTCCTCAACATTGAGCGCCGCCTCCACCGCGGGACGCAATTCCGAGCGGGCAAGTACCGGGTCGATATAGGCGCTGATACGCGCCACTTCGTCGTAACCCATGCGGTCCATCACGGCGCGCTTAGTGCGTCGTTTCACCGCGCGGCGACGCCCCGCATCTACAGGAGCTGCCGCCGCTGCAGCGCCGGCAGCCTTAATCCTCGTTTGCAGGCTCATCGCTGATCACCCTCGCGCGACCAGGGAAGGCGGATACGCGGGCGTTCGGTACGCGTTGCACGGTCGGCGACTATATCGCTCCAAGGGCCGACGGCGCACCCCAGTTCCACGAGCATCTCGCGCGTGGCCTCGCGCACGCTGGTCGCAAAAGCGCTCGTCTGACCCACTGCCTCGTCGGCGCGCCCAAACGCCATGAGCGCGGCGAGATCCTGCCCGCCATCGGCGATACGAATCTTGGAGCTCAACGCACAGGCAATCTCAAAGCGCATGGCGACGTCCTCGTCTGCCCCGCGCGCACCGAACCGGTTGAACACGGCGCTCATGCGCGTGCGCGGCACACCTACTCGACTTGCCAGTTCAATGACGCGCGACGCCGATGTCGCGGACGACACCGCCGCATCGCCAACGACCAGGCAACGGCCGCTCGCCGCCACCGC
>CABTAA010000210.1 GCA_902482615.1 uncultured Collinsella sp. | reverse complement strand
GCCGAGACCATCCTGCAGGGGTTGCGCGGCGGCATGGCATTCACCCGCGACGAAGCCATGCTGCTCGACGTGATGCTCATGCTGCATGCCGAGCACGGCGGCGGCAACAACTCCACGTTCGCCTGCCGCGTGCTGTCCTCCTCGGCCACCGACCCGTATTCCGCCTACGCCGCGGCTATCGGCTCGCTCAAAGGCCCGCGCCACGGCGGCGCCAACGCCAAGGTCGTGTCCATGCACGAGGATATCCGTGCGCATGTCTCCAATTGGGAGGACGAGGACGAGGTCGCAGCCTACCTGGGCAAGATTCTCGACAAGCAGGCCTTCGACGGCACGGGCCTCATCTACGGTATGGGCCACGCCGTCTACACACTGAGCGACCCGCGCGCCGAGGTGTGCCGCCGTTACGCGCGCACACTTGCCGCCAAGAAGGACCTGGGCGAGGAGTTCGCGCTCATCGAGCTCATCGAGCGCCTGGCCCCGCAGGTGATGCGCGATCACGGCATGACCAAGCCTATCTGCGCCAACATCGACCTGTACACAGGCTTTATCTACAAGATGCTCGGCGTGCCCGAGACGCTTTTTACGCCGCTATTCGCCGTCGCCCGCATGGCCGGCTGGTCGGCGCACCGCATGGAAGAGCTCTTCTGCGCGCATCGCATCATCCGCCCGGCGTACCGTCCGGTGATCGAGCCGCTGGAGTACAAGCCGCTCGCCGACCGCTAGGACGCGGACCGTTATAGAACTCGAGCGTGGCCAGGGCATCACCGCCCTCGGCCACGCTTTTTATGCCAGCAGAAAGGGCTGCATCGAATGATTGTGTTTTCCGATATGGATGGAACGCTGTTGACGAGCGACAAGCAGATGAGCGACGTCACCTGGGCGATGCTCGACGAGCTCGCACGTCGCGGCATTGAGTTTGTACCGTGCACGGGGCGTCCGCTGTCGGGCATCTTTGAGCCTATCCTCGCCCATCCTGCCGTGCACTACGCGGTCTGTGCCAATGGTGCCAGCGTCTGGCAGCTCGACGAAGATGCGCCTACCGATGCCTCACGCGCCAAACGTATCTTGAGCCGACCGCTCGACCGTGGCATCGCCCATCGCATCCATCGCATCGCCGCCGGCCACGATGTGACCTTCGATATCTTCGCCGACGGCCAGTGCTTCCTCCCCCGCTCGCTCTTTGAGCGCCTAGACGAGTTCTGCGGCGGCGACCCCCACATCGCGGCTTCGCTCAAGCGCACACGAACACCGATCGACATGGATATCGACAGTAAGATCGACGAGGTCGAGACACTCGAACGCATCGCCATGTACTGGCACGACCCGGCCGATCGCGACGCCATCGCGGCGGAGCTCGACACGCTCGGAGGCATTGAGGTCACGCGTTCGTACGCCATGAATATCGAGGTCATGGGCGAGGGCGCCACCAAGGGAACGGCCCTCACATGGCTATGCGAGCACCTGGGCGAGCGTCTCGCCGACGCCTGGGGCTTCGGCGACAACATCAACGACATTCCCATGCTGCAGGCAGCAGGCCACGGCATAGCCATGATCAACGGCGAGCCCGAAGACCGCGACGCCGCCGACGCCATCACCGAGTTCGACAACGACCACGACGGCGTCGCCCGCGCCATCATGGCCGCCCTCGCCTAGCCACTGGCCAGTCATTGGGGACGTTCTTGAATGACTAGTCGTTGGGGACACTCTTCGTGAAAAGCTGCAAGGACTGTCCCCCACTGCCGGCAGAACGGGAACGTCCCCAGCTGCCGGATTAAGCGAGGCCCTCTAGCACGCGACGGAGCTCATGCTGAACGGCGTGGTCGCGGTTGCAGCCTACGACGCGATCGGCCACCGCCTTGAGCGCGGGGCGTGCGTTTTCCATCGCGCAGCCCGTACCGACAAAGCGAATGATCTCGTAGTCGTTCATCGAGTCGCCAAACGCCATGACCTCGTCGCGTCCAATGCCGTAATGCTCCGCGAGCTGCGCGATACCCGAGGCCTTCGACACACCAGGCTGCATGGCATCGATCCACGCGTTGCCCGAAGGCGCAAAAGTAAAGAGCTGACCAAGTTCGCGCTGTAGCACGTACGCACTGTCCATAACCGCACTGTCGTCGCAAAAGATACTCGCTTTGATGATATTTACGCTGGGATCGGGCAGCTCCCAAATGCGCTCGGCATTGGGAAGGTCCTTATCGACCTCACGCACGAACTTGCACTCGTCATCGAGCAGGAAGGACTTGGTTCGGTCAAAGAGCGCAAGATGCAGATTGGGAAACGTCCTGACGGCTTGGGCGAGCCTTCGAATCGCCAGGTGGGAATACACCTCACGGTCTACCATCTTACCGTCGGCGTAGACTTGGGCGCCGTTAGCGGCGACAAAGTCCATCTTGTCGCGAACGGGCGCAAAGAACTCGCACAGGCGATCGTAGCGACGACCTGACGATGCGGCGAAATGCACGCCATGCTCGTGTAGCGCCAGAATCAGTTCATAGGTCTCGGGAGGCACCTGGCCGTTTTCGTCAAGCAGAGTGCCGTCCATATCGGATGCAATCAGTTTAAACATAGAAAAGCTCCCTTCGGGCTTGTTGGAATCAGACGCGTATCCGATTCCAACGTACCCAAAGGGAGCTCAAATAAGACTCCGCGGGCGTAAACGTTACAAGGACCTGGCAAATAGCTCACACATGCCAGAGGTCCTACGGTCGCGGCGTCAGGCAGCCCGCCAAAGAGTGTCCCCGATGACTAGTCGGCGTAGGTGAAGGTTGTGACGTCGAACATGCCCTCGGGGCGGATGCGGAGCGTCGGGATGACCGGCAGGGGCAGGAAGATGATGCCCATAATGGGGTCGAGCGGCGGCTCAATACCCATG
>CABTAA010000209.1 GCA_902482615.1 uncultured Collinsella sp. | reverse complement strand
CTGTGCATACTTGCCGCTCGCCTTCCAGTCAAAGTTGCCGCCATCGACAATCACGCCGCCCAGCGAGGTGCCATGGCCGCCAATGAACTTAGTTGCGGAGTGAACGACAATGTTGGCGCCGTGCTCCAGCGGACGGAACAGATACGGGGTGCCGAAGGTGTTATCGACGACGACCGGAAGACCATGCTTCTTGGCAATCTCGGAGATGGCGTCGATGTTGGGGATATCGGAGTTGGGGTTGCCGAGCGTCTCGAGGTAGATAACCGTGGTGTTGTCCTTGATGGCACCCTCGACCTCGTCCAGGTTATGGGCATCGACAAACGTGGTCTCGACGCCAAACTGCGAGAGCGTATGCTCCAGCAGGTTGTAGGAACCACCGTAGATGGTCTTTTGAGCCACCACGTGGTCACCGGCCTGGGCAAGAGCCTGCAGGGTATAGGTGATAGCAGCAGCACCGGAGGCGACGGCGAGGCCGGCCACGCCGCCCTCGAGTGCGGCGATACGGTCCTCGAAGACGCCCTGGGTGGAGTTGGTCAGACGGCCGTAGATGTTACCGGCGTCGGCAAGGCCAAAGCGGTCGGCAGCGTGCTGGGAGTTGCGGAACACATAGCTCGTGGTCTGGTAGATAGGCACGGCGCGGGAATCGGATGCGGGATCGGCGCTCTCCTGGCCAACGTGAAGCTGCAGGGTGTCGAAACCAAAGGTGTGCTCGGGGTTGTTGATAAACTGGCTCATGATGATCTCCTTGATCGAACAAAAGTAATAAGCGTAAGAGAAGTAAGTCGCTGTCTCCTGATCACGCCGACGGGCGCAAACAGGAGCCCGGCATTCGTCTTGGTAAGCAATTCATATGCGGGCCTCCTTTCGCATCCCGGTTCCGTGGTTGGCTTAATTACCTACCGCCTTTGTGTGTTTTGAATAGTACGAGCATCGTCTCCCCGGGTCAATCACTTAAAAGCGCTAACCTGTTATCTGTTTTTTAGATAGCTATCGAAAGGACGGGAGCCGATGACCCTCCAACAGCTTCGCTTTTTGATCGCCGTGGCAGAGTCCGGCTCAATCAACGCCGCAGCCCAGCGCCTCTATACCGCTCAGTCCAACATCTCAAACGCCGTCAAAAGCCTGGAACAGGAGCTCCATCTGGAGATCTTTACGCGCTCCAGCCGCGGCGTCACGCTCACCAACGACGGCACCGAGCTTTTGGGCTATGCGCGCCAGGTCGTAGAGCAGGCCGACATGCTCGAGGCACGCTACGAGGACGGCGGCACCCCGCAAGCCCGCCTCGCCATTTCCGCCCAGCACTACGCCTTTTCGGTCGAGGCCTTTGTCAACGTGGTCGAGCGCTGCCGCGACAGCAAGTTCGAGTTCATCATGCGCGAGACCACCACGGCGCAGATCATCGACGACGTACGCGCGTTTCGTAGCGACATCGGCATCCTCTATCTGGACGACTTTAATACCCGTGTCTTGCAGAAGGCCTTCGCCGATGCCCGTGCAAGCTTCCATCCCCTATTCGACGCGACGGTCCACGTCTTCGTTAGCGAGCGCCACCCACTCGCACGCCGCCCCCAGCTGTCCCTTGCCGACCTCACGCCCTATACGCGCTACAGCTTTGAGCAGGGAACCTCAAACTCCTTCTATTACGCCGAGGAACCTTTTAGCTATATCCCTTGCGACCGCAACATACGAATCTCGGACCGCGGAACACTTACTAACTTACTTATCACGTCGAACGGTTACACCCTGTCGACCGGCGTCCTCTCCAATGAAATGCAATGGGGTATGGCATCGATCCCGTTAGCAGACGCCCCAACGATGCGCGTAGGCTATATCATGCACGACGAGCGCAAGCCCTCTCCCCTCTTGCAGCAATACCTCGACGAGCTCAACCGCATCATCCATGCCAACTAACTGTCGGAAGACGGGGTAGAAATCGTAGATTGCTAGCCCCCGGCGGGCATGGCGCTACAATGGTCACTCACACGAAACGTACCCAACGAAAGGAACCATGTGAAGGTCATCATCTATACCGACGGCTCGGCCCGATCAAATCCGGGACGCGGTGGCTACGGTGCCGTGCTCACATACACCAACCCCGCCGGCAAGACCTTCACCTCCGAGCTTTCGCGCGGCTACGCTAAGACCACCAACAACCGCATGGAACTCATGGCCGTCATCGTGGCGCTCGAGGCGCTCAACCGCCCCTGCGATGTCGAAGTCCATTCCGATTCGCAGTACGTTGTTAACGCCTTCAACAAGCACTGGATCGACGGCTGGAAAAAACGCGGCTGGAAGACCGCCAACAAGCAGCCCGTTAAGAACCGCGATCTGTGGGAGCGCCTACTCACCGCAAAGAGCAAGCACAAGGTGGAGTTCATCTGGGTTAAGGGCCACGCCGGCCATGAGCTCAATGAGCGCTGCGACGAGCTTGCCACCACGGCGGCCGACGGCAGCAACCTCGATATCGACACCGGCTTTAACGAGAGCGACCTGTAACGGCGTTTTCGCACGCTATTTCCTGCCCCCTCGCGCTACACTCATCCTGTAAACCGAACGGCACGAGGGGGATATATGCTGCGTATAGCGACCATCGGCACATCCATGATTACCGACGACTTTATCCAGGTCGTCAACGCCAACGACCAAGCCGCGTTTGTGGGCACGCTCTCGCGCGATGCAGATCGCGGCGCCGCCTTCACCACTAAGCACGGCGGCGAGCGTTACTTCACCGCGCTTGACGAGCTTGCGTCCGCTGCCGACGTCGACGCCGTCTACATCGGCAGCCCCAATGCGCTCCACTACGAGCAGGCGCTCGCCTGTATCGCCGGCGGCAAGCACGTTATCGTCGAAAAGCCCTTTTGTGCCACCGAGGCG
>CABTAA010000208.1 GCA_902482615.1 uncultured Collinsella sp. | reverse complement strand
GAGCCACAGCCGTCCTGCTCGCACAGGAATGCCTGGGCAAGCGCCCATGCGGCGTCGAGCTTACCGGCACCGGGCGCACCCAAGAACAGGTAGGCGTGCGATGCACGGCCGCTTGCGATGGCGTTGGTCAGAAAGTCGCGCACGCGCTGTTGGGTGTCGAGCTTGGCGAGCAGGCTTGCCTGAGCGGGGGCCATGTTACTCAGCCTCCTGGGCAAGCGCGGCGGCGACGGTATCCTGGGGGATGTCGAGACCGTGCGCACGAACCAGCTCGACCGTCTGCGCGAAGACTTCTGCAATCGACGCAGTGGCGTCGATGAGCTTTACGCGGTCTGGCTCCTCGGCAGCAATTGCGCAAAAGCCCTGGTAGACACGCTCTTGGAATGCCATGCCCTTGGCCTCCATGCGATCGGCCGCACCGCGGGCCGCCATGCGCAGCGCCGCCTGCTCGGGCGTGATGTGATAGACGAGTGTGAGCGCCGGATGCGTACCGGCGACAGCCAGGTTGTTGGCATCGCGCACCATCTGACGGTCGAGGCCATCGGCAAACGCCTGATAGCAGATCGTGGAATCGTAGAAACGGTCGCACAGGACCACCTTGCCGGCAGCGAGGGCGGGAGCTATGACCTCGTGCACCAACTGAGCGCGTGCCGCCTCGTAGAGCAGCAGCTCGCAGGTGTCGCCCATCGCCGTATTGGCAGGGTCGAGCAGCAGGGCGCGGATCTTTTCGCTGATGGCGGTGCCGCCCGGCTCGCGCAGGCTCACAACCTGGTAGCCAGCGAGCTCGAGCGCGCGGGCAAGCAGGCGCGCCTGCGTGGACTTGCCGGCGCCGTCGACGCCCTCGAGCGTGATAAAGCTATGTTGAGCGGGCTCAAAAGCCATGGGCGCAGCCCCTTCCTACAAGGCGCGTAAATGCAGATATATCAACCAAGCCATGATACCCCAGTGCTCGGCGCGTCCCAAATCCAACCTAGTCATCGAGGCATCCCCGAAGTTGCGGTGAAATAGGGACTGATTGAAGCTCTGAGACCGCCAAACAGTCCCTATTTCACCGCAACTTATGAAGGGGAATTTGGGGTGCTGGGTATAATCGTCGTATTGCATTGAAATGTGGCGAAAGGAGTGGCAATGTCTCGGTATTGCGCCTCGTGCGGCAAGCTTCTTGCAGATAATGCCAAGTTCTGCACCTCGTGCGGTGCACCCGTTGAGCAAACAACCGCGAGCGATAGCCAGCCCGCTTTTGAGCAGACCGGCTCCCTTGATACGCCGCAAGCCAAGGCGGACGACCCCCTCGTCTATCGCCACGACCCCGCCGCAAGCCCTGCGGCCGTCGAGACCACGCAGCGCATACCCGTCGCGAGCGGCTCGCCCCAACAGGAGTCGGCTCCCGCATACACGCCCGCTTCGCCACAGACCCCCGCTCCCAAAAAGAGCGGCACCGGGCCGCTTATCGCCGTTATTGTTGTGCTGGTGGCGATCATCATCGCCCTGGTCGTTTTCTTTGTGATCAAGCCTTTCGACAACGCCGCCACGCAGACGACTGCCGAGGTAGCTAAGCTGCACCATGACGTCGACGACGATGACCTAAAGCCTCTCGGCGATCCCAACAGCCTGTACGACGATGATGACGATGACGACGAGGATGGCGGCGAAGCAACGCTCTCCGAGCAGAACCTCTACCGCCGACTGAGCGAATACTACGACTTGCTCGAAGACCTCGACAACTACGTCCGTGGCTGCGCGCAGAACTTCAACGGCAGCTATCTGGAAGAAGATCGCACCACCCGTCAAAATCTCGCCGACGTCGCCGAGCGCACAGAGGACACCATCGAGCAGTATTACGACATCGTCGAGGACCTGGACGTCCCGACGAGCTCTAAGAACTACAGCTCCTGGAAGGACATCGTTGCCCTGTATGACGACCTGGATCACCGCATTGACGCAATCTGTGATGCCTGGGAGATCAGCCTGAAATACGCCAAGCCCGAGGACCACAAGAATGAGATCGTGGCGCCGCTGTCACGCGACAACGTGGCGGGCACCAATGACAATAAGTATCGCTTAGACTTTGAGGAGCGCTATCCCGGCGCCAAACCCGTCGAAGTGAAGTAATCCCAACAACTGATCAAAACTTGCGGTGAAATAGGGATTAATTAGGCCTTTTGCCAGCAAAAACAGTCCCTATTTCACCGCAACTTAGAAGTGGGGCCGGGCGCGCATTTGCATTTGCGCGCCCGGCCCCGTCGTGTCTATATGTGCTCGGATATGTGCTCGGTTACTTGTCGGCAGCGGTCTTTTTGGCAGTCGATTTCTTGGCAGTCGTCTTTTTGGCCGTCGTCTTTTTGGCGGTCGTCTTCTTCGCAGTCGAGGCCTTCTTCGCCGTGCTCGCCTTGGTCGCAGTCTTGCGGCCGCGGGCGGGCTTCTTCTCCTTGGTCGGGCAGTCCATGTTGACGCAGATACGCCACGGACCGCGCGCCGTGTTGACCACCACGATGGGAGCGCCGCACTCGGGACAGGTCTCGCCCGTCGCCTCGAGTTTGCCACGCGCCGGCAGCGGATAGCTCACGCCGCAATCATCATAGTTGGTGCAGCGGATAAAGCGCTTGCCGCTCTTTTCGCTCTTGTGCGCGATCAGGTCGCCATGGCGTCCTGCCTCGGCGCACACCTTACACTCGCCCACCTTAAGGTCGGGCTCGTAGTTGGTGGGGCACGTGGGGTTCACGCAAATCTCGAAAGCCTTTTGGCGGAACGGCTGGCACTTAATGCGCGGCGCGCCGCACTCGGGGCACACGGCCGCCTCGCCCTCGAGCGGGCTTACCTTGACGCCGCTCGGCACCGGATAAGTCACGTCGCAGTCGGGCCAGCCCATGCAGCCGATAAA
>CABTAA010000207.1 GCA_902482615.1 uncultured Collinsella sp. | reverse complement strand
CGCCCGTGCAGCCCGAGCCTACGCCGGCGCCCTCGCCGACACCTGATTCGAATGACGACTCGAGTGACGATGCCAACGATGATAGGATGGATGCGCCCTCGACCGATGCTGACGGTAATGGCTCTGCTGGTGGCACTACCAACGACGGCTCTACCTCGAACGGCTCCGATTCGAACGGCTCTGCTGCGGGCGATTCGTCTTCAAGCTCTGCCGGCAATACGGGCAGCGACGCTTCTGGTTCGACCGACGCTGACACCTCTAACTCATCTACCGGCTCGAGTGATTCGTCCATTGACACTGGCTCTAACAACGGCTCTGGCTCTGACGCACCCCCTGATTCCGATGCTTCCAAGGACGACTCGAATAAGGCGCCGGACGCTCCCGTTGCTTCGCCGGATAAGAAGCCCTCTTTCTCCGTGCAGCTTGGTTCTACGCTGGGCTCTTCGCTGATGGCTGGCGTCAATAATGGCTCGACTCAGAACAAGGACAACTCTGATCAGGTTTCCACGGAAAAGACCGAGGCCGCAAAGGGCGACTCCAAGGATGAGGCTTCCGAGAAGACCGTATCCGATAAGGGTTCTAGCTCGGAGGAGAAGGACGACAAGTCCACTCAGAAGAAGGACAAGAGCAAAACCGAGGGCGAAAAGAAAAAGACCGAGGACGAAAAGAAACAGTCCGAAGACGACGACAAGAGCGGTGCTGACAACCAGAATCAGGAGCAAAATGACTCCAAAACGGTGACCACCACGACCACGACGACTACAGCTACCAAGTCCTCGGGCGGCAACATGCCCAAGACGGGCGATCTGATTGTGATGGCGAGCCTTGCCAGCGCGAGCTTGGCCACACTGGGCGCTACGTCTATCGTAAGTGGTAAGCATAAGCTCGATCAGCAGAAGAAAGCTTCTGGAGAGGACGACTCTGAGGAGTAGGCTCTCAGTTGCCAGATAACTAAATAGTCGGGACGGGGTCCGGTGCGAATGCATCGGGCCCCGTTTTGTTGTGCAACGATTAGTTGTGCCCCCTCACACCTCTTGTTGCTACCGTTGCCCGATATGTTTGCGCGGCGATATCGGTACGCGCGAGGCGGTCATTACAATTGGCATGTGTTGCGATTTAGGGGGAACGTTTTGGTGTCTGAACAGGCAAATAATGGTTGTGCTGACGGCTTTGGCGTGCGTTTGATCGGCTGTGCCGACGATGCGGCTTTGCCCATTGGCATGCACGACTATGCGGAGGCTCTTGGTTGCTGCACGCTGGTCGACAAGACCATGTTTATTGCCGATGTGTTGGACTGCGACGCGTCCGTTGTGGTGTGCTGTCGACCCGAGGGTTTTGGCAAGAGCGTGAACTTGTCGATGCTCAGGGCTTTTCTGGAGCGTCCAGCGGTCGGTCGCGCTGATCAGCGTTTGTTTGCCAATGCTCAGATTTGGGATGCAGACGGTGGGCGCTATCGGGATGAGTATGCTTGCTATCCGGTGATATCGCTGGACTTTTCTGGCGCTGCGAGGCGTGCCGCCGTTGTTGCCGACGTCGTGCGCGATGCTCTTTCGGTCGAGTGCGCTCGCTTGTTGCCATTCTTGGAGGCTCCGGATTTAGCGCGAGATAAGGTGCGTCACATCGAGCGCGTTGCGCGTGGTGTAGCGAGCGCGGACGAGGTTGACTCGGTGCTTGGCGTGCTCATTGAGCTGCTGGAGATGGCCTGCGATGAGCAGGTTGTATTGCTTGTTGATGGGTACGACGCGGCGTGGTTGGGCCGTGCGAGCGCGAGTGGCGCTTCTGGCACCGATCTGGCAGGGCTATTCGACCGCGTGCTGTTCGAGACCATTGCCGCTGCGGGCGATTCGTTGCGGCTGACGTGTCTGATGGGGGAGTATCCCGGCCCTGCCGAAGCGGCGCTTTCTTTGTATGGCTGCTCGTATTGTCTGTCGACGCCGCTTTCGACGTGGTGCGACCGTTGGTTCGGCTTTTCTGATGCCGAGGTCCAGGCTCTGTTGAATCATGCTGGGCGCGAGGAATACCTTGATGATGCGCGTGAATGGCTCGAGGGATATCGGTTTGGTAGGGCCTATTGCTCGAGTCCAGCGCGTGTGGTCGGTTTTCTGGACCGAGGCTGCACGGCGCCTGTGCGCGCCGATCTGTATGGGTATGCGGATTGCCTGAATAGGGTAGTTGCCGGGTGGAATCTCGACCGCCTTTCGGTCTTGTTCGATTTGCTCCAGGCCCATGGGTGTGCTGAGGTCCCGCTTTGTTTAGGCACTGCAGAGCCAGATGTCTCGCCTGACGATGGCATGTGGACAGCGCTGTATCTGTCCGGTTTCCTAACGACAGATATGACTGAGGAGCCAGAGCATGGCGATCGCCTCCGTGTTTTGCGATTGCCTAATAAAGAGCTTCGCCAGGTCTTGCGTCTAGTGATTGTTGAGTGGTTTGAGTGCGCTGCCGAAGACATTCGAGACGTCGATGCGTTTCGCGACGGGCTGTGCCGTGGGAACGAGGATACCGTGAGGCGGGCGCTAAGCCGCATCCTGGGGGATGCGGGAATCGGTGAGACCGACCCAGATAAGCCGCTGCCATATCATCTGCTCTTGCAGGGGCTCTGCTTTGGCTTGCCGGGCTATGCCAATCCTGCCTCGAGGCGAAAGTGTGGCGCGGGTCGCTGGGACATCCAGGTTTTCCCTACGGGTGCTGTGTTCGACGTAGCAGACACGATTGGCATGCTGGACGAGCGACCGCTGATAACGATTAACTTGATGTATGACCCCGATGTGGATGCGCTGGGCCTGGAATTGCTGGCCGTGCAGTCGCTACTCGACATAGAGCGCGACGGCATCGACGAAATCCGTGTACCGCGCCCCGGCGTGGGTCGCATGCGCTG
>CABTAA010000206.1 GCA_902482615.1 uncultured Collinsella sp. | reverse complement strand
GAGGATGTTGCGCTCGAGCGTCGAGCGGGTGTTCCCGATCATCACCGCCAGCCCCTCGCCCCTCATGGCGAGAAGCCTCTGCGGTATGGTCACGGCTATGTCGACGTAGCTCTTGCCCGAGCCCGTCGCCCCGCACTTCACGTTGTAGCGGTGCGTGCAGTTGGCGAGGTACTCGCGCTGCATCCTCGTGAGCGGCATCGGCTACTCGTCCCCGCCGATTGAGGACGGCACGGACAGCACCAGCTCCTTGGCGGCCTTGAGCACCGCCGTGTCGGTGGTGTCCATGATGCGCTGCGCCTTGGCGTACTCCTGCGGGTACTTGCGCTCGAGCAGCCACGCCGCCGCCTGCCAGCTGTCGCCGCTCGCGTCCATGATGCGGCCCACGAGCGTCGCCTTGCGCTCGACCTCGGCCTTTTTTAGAACGTGACACAGTTGACGCTGATTGTCTGTTCTGGGGTGGTTGATCCAGCGGCTGTACGTCTCGCGTGCGACCCCGAGATATGCGGCGATGTCCCTGTCGGTCATTCCGGCACGGCACAGGCGGACGGCATCCTCGATGCCCTCCTTGGTCAGTTTTTCACGCCCTTTTCCCGCCACAAAATCACATTTCCGCTGGTAGATAGCCATATGGAAACGCGAACGTTCCCACCTTTTTACGCACGTGGACAAGCGCGTGCGTTTGCCCACGAGCGTAAAAAGGGGGTAACGTTTAAAGAAAAGGCCCCGGTTTCCCGGGGCCTTTCGGCTACTCGACCTTGGTCGACTTGATTCTGATCACCTCGGCCAGCCTCTCAAACGTCTCCGTCCAGCTTCTGCCGTCTGTGCGCGGCCTGTCGTATGCGGTTGCTCTCCGCCTCTTCCTCGAGCCGCCTCTTCCGCTCCGCCAGATAGCACCCCTTGCACAGCCTCCACTTCTTCGCCTGCGCCGACGTGTCGAACACGGGCCGCGCGTCGCACACGATGCACAGACCGTCCGTTCCGGTCGAAAAGCGCCCGTACCGCTGCCGCGCGTGCCTCACGGCGCTCGGCGTCACCCTGAGCTCCGCCGCGATCTCCGCCGCCGTCCGCTCCGGGTGCGCCTGCATCCGCCCTATCATCTCATCCGTCCACAGGACGTAAGAGGAGCGCCCCTTCCGGAGCGCCCACTCGTCCCTCAACGGATGTGTTGACTTTATGGATGGGCCTTTTGGCCCATCTCCTACAGGTGGCCTACACGCCATTCGCATACCCCCTAAAGCTCGCCCGCCACGGCAGAGCCTTATCAGGCGCCGGAGACCAACTCACCGAGGACGCTCGATATTCTCGCTCGGGCGGTCGATGAGGTCGGCAAGTCTCTGCCACGCATCGGTCCCGCAGCTGTCCAAATCGCAAAGCGCATCGTAGTGGCCGAAAAGCATCGTGCTCACCTTCATGCACCGGCTGCAGTCGAGCTGCCTTTTCCGATGCTCTGCAAAGTATAGACACGTGCCGGAGCGCAGAAACTCGACGGCCTCGCGGCGCTCTTCATCGCTAATCCTCATACAGAACCTCAAGCCCGTACGCAACGGCGGCATCATGCTCGATGCGGCATCCGCGTGCGTTCTCCCAGCCCTTGCAGAAGTAGGCCGCATGGCACAGGCTCATGTTCTCAAGCGACTTCGCAAGGTAGCAGAGCGGAATCTGCACCACGCCGCGCTCCTCCATAGCCTCGTCGCTGTACCACTCGTCAGTGAATAAGGTGTTCACGAACTCGTAGCCCATCTCACGCAGCTTAGCGTGCGCCTTGTCCCTCGCCTCCGCGATCTCCTCGTCGGTCTTGCCGGCCATGGGCTGAGAAATCATCGCTCGCTTATTCAACATGGCTCACCCTTTCATTCCATAGATCTGCAGCGAACTCCTCGGCGTACTCTAGGTCCGTCCGTGCGCCGCATCCAAAGCAGCTCACGTAGAAGGTGCGCAGACCTTGATGCTTGCCCTGCTGCATCTCAGCATCGCCACCGCAGAACGGACAGGGCTTCAGCTCGATCTCGTCCATCAGTCCTCCCTTGTCAGCTTGCGACCGCAAATCGGGCAGTAGAAAATACGGCGCGACTGGAAGTTAGGCGTGAAGACGCTATACGGATACTCGTTGCAGCGGATAACGGGCTCACCGACACCTTTCCAGAAGATTATCATTTCGTAGTCCGCATCATCGGCGAAGTCCACGGGGTCGCCAGTGCAATACGGGCATGGCTTCGATTTGGTTTCGTCGGTCATTCGCCCTCACCCCTCAGCTTGCGGATGCGATCGGCGATGTCGCGCATGACAACCCTTTCGCAGGTTTCGCCTTTGTCGGCGATGCACGATGAACAGTCGCACGCACTCTTGCCAAAATAGGCGCAGGCTTCGTAATTCAGCGCGTCCGCGCCCCTGCCCAAGTCCTCTTCCAGCTTCTTCCATGTGTCTGGCGTGGTGAGGTACACGAGTGCCGGATCGAGTGCAAATCCACGGTCGGTAATCGCACGCCATTTGTTCGACCATCCGTCACTCAAATCAAAGTCCGTGGTGAATGTCCAGCGCACGATGCTATATACGTTCCCGTCACGGTTGAACAGCGCCACGGTATCAAGCGGAATCTCACGACCCTCGGCGTCCTTTGGCAATTCGACACTCATCACTCAACCCTCCTCGTAGTCGCGGCACTCGCCGCACTCGTCCTCGCAGTACAGCAGGTTCTCCATGAGCCACGCCACAGCCCACTTCGCCAGGCGCCAGAACCCTTCCTTGCGCTCCGGCGCCTCGGCGTCGAAGGCGCGTTCGAACTCGAGGTGGCAGTAGCCGTAGTCGACGTGAATGTCGCTGCCGCAGAAATGCCTGCAGTTCCCGCACATCCTATGCTCGCAGGCCCCACCGAAGTGGCGCTCAATAGCGGCGTCGGTCACCCCCATCGGG
>CABTAA010000205.1 GCA_902482615.1 uncultured Collinsella sp. | reverse complement strand
AAGGGCCGCATCCGTAGCCTGTTGGCCCGCTCGCTCGATTGGCGCGTCACGCCCGAGCTCGATTTCCGCATCGATCGCTCGACCGATGAGGCCGAGCGCATCACGCGTGCGCTGGAAAACGTTCCCGCCACGCTTGCGATCGAAAAGGACGAGGACGGCTATCCAATAGCGGATGCCGCCCAGGAGGCAGCTTTTGATGAGTAATTCCGCCGATCTCGCATCGTGCGAGTCTGCAGATATTCAGCGACGCATCCTCGAGCTCATCGAGGGTGCGTCCTCCATTGCGATTTCGGGACATACGTCTCCCGATGGTGACGCCCTGGGCTCCGTGCTGGGTCTGGGCTTATCGCTTATGAAGTTTTTCCCCAACAAGGACATTGCCTTGCTGCTGGCAGACGATGACCCGGTTCCGCGCATCTACCGCTTTATGGAGGGCGCAGACCGTCTGGTGCCGGCATCTGCGTATACCGGCAATCCGGACCTGTTCATCTCGGTGGACGTGCCGGTCGTCGAGCGTCTGAACAACTCAGCTGAGGTGCTCCGCCGCTCGTCTCATGTGGTGTGCTTCGATCACCATCCGGCGCGTGAGGAATTTGCCGAGCTGAGCCTGAGGTGCGTCGGCGCCGCGGCCTGCGCCATGATCATCGACCGCTTTTTAGACAATTGCGGCATTGTGGCTCGCGATGGTGTCGCGACCTGCCTGCTGTGCGGCCTGGTGACCGATACCGGTCGTTTTCAGTACCAAAACGCCGATGCCGCTGCGTTCCATGCCGCCTCGCGCCTGGTTGCGCACGGTGCCGATCCGGCGCGCGTTGCGCTCGAGGTCTACCAGAGCATGCGCGTGGAGTTCTTGCATCTCAAGTCCATCGTTATGGGCCGCATCAAAACAGTGGCGCACGGTCGCGTGGCATATAGTTATGCGTACCAGAGCGACCTCGAGGCCTGCGGCGTCACTTCGGATGAGTGCGACGGCCTGGTCGATGTGGTGCGTTCGGTGATGGGCGTGGAGGTCTGCCTGTTCCTGAAGGGCATTGAGGGCGATACCAAGGTACGCGGTAACCTGCGCTCCAAGGGCGACCTCGATGTGTCCGAGATCGCTGCCAACTTTGGCGGTGGCGGGCATCATGCCGCCGCCGGCTTTTCCAACAACGGAACGATTCGCGAGACGCTCGCCGTGGCACTTCCCATGCTGGCCGAGCTGGTGGTGGAGGATCCCGCTTCGGTGACCGTCGAGCTCTAACATTTTGGATGGTACATGGCTCGTCGTACGCCTTCTCAATTGAATATGCTGCTCGCCGTCGATAAGCCGGTGGGCTGCACGTCCCACGACGTGGTATCGCAGTGCCGACGCGCCCTCCATGAGCGACGCATCGGCCATGCCGGTACGCTTGACCCCATGGCCTCGGGTGTCATGGTGGTGGGCGTGGGCCAGGCGACCCGTCTGCTGGGCATGCTAACCCTCGATACCAAAAGTTATGTCGCCGACATTTCGTTTGGTGTCGAGACGAATACCGATGACGCGGAGGGCGAGGCCGTTCGCACGGTGCCCGTTGCCCCCGAGCTGCACGATCTCGCTTACGCCCGTAAGCAGCTAGCCGCTATGCTTGGCCCGCAGATGCAGGTGCCGCCAGCGTTTTCGGCCATCTCGGTCAATGGCGTTCGCGCCTATAAGAGCGCTCGTGAGGGTAATGCGGTCGACTTGCCTCCGCGCCCCGTCGAGGTCTATGCCGCCGACCTGATCGCCGTGAGCGGCGAGGGCGATACGTGCGTCTGGACCGTGGCGTTTTCGGTAAGCAAGGGCACCTACATTCGCGCGCTCGCTCGCGATCTTGGTCGCGCCTGCGATAGTGCTGCGCATATTTCCGCGCTGCGCCGTACGGCCTCCGGCGTGGTTTCCATTGGCGCCTGTCATGCGGTAGAGGAGCTCTCTGCCGAGTCTGCTGCCGGTTTCGCTCTGGATCCCATCGCCGCCCTTGGTGCCACGCGTGTCGATTTGCCGGGTAATCTTGCAGACGACCTGCTATTTATCAAAGAACTTGACCCACAGATGGTCGGAATCGGTCCTTTTGTTCCACATCACGATACAAGATTTAAGGAATTCCCTTCTGGAAGTGTGGAACTTACCACATACCTTGTGAGTATTCTTCGTCTGATGAATCCTCATCTTTTGCTTCCTTCCACAACAGCACTTGGTACGATTGATCCTCGTGGAAGGGAAAAAGGAATTCTTGCAGGTGCAAATGTTGTTATGCCGAATCTTTCTCCTGTTGCAGTAAGAAAAGATTATTCTTTATATGACAATAAGATCTGCACTGGAGAGGAAGCTGCTGAATGTGCTGGCTGTCTTGGAAGACGTCTTGCCAGTATTGATTATCAGCTTGTATTCAGCCGTGGAGATTATATCGAATAACCTGCTTATCAGCAGTTAAGAAAGAATCTTTGCATAGGAGATTCCATCGGAATTTCCTATGATATGAAAAAGCGTGTAGAATCTTTGAAATCCTACACGCTTTTATTCTGTCTTTTATCTGTTAAGAAATTATCTTCTTCTGCTCTTTAATAAGAACTCTGGTATGTTGATCTTAGAGCTTTCCTGTTCGATCTCTTTCATCTCAGGTTCAGAAACATAGCTTGTTGTCTGTACTGGCTGTTCTTCCTCCATGACCTTTCCATTATGTAATGGCTGCCCTGAAAATTCCGGAGCCTGCTGTGTCTGCTGTACTGGCTTCTTCGCTGCAGCAAATCCAGTTCTTGCATTCCCTGTAATATCTGCGGATTTGATTCCTGTTGCGATAATCGTTGCACTGATCTGATCTCCAAAATCTGCATTGACTGTACCGAAGATGACATTGACATCGTCTCCTGCTTCGTCTTTTAAGTATTCCACAGCCTGCTGTGCTTCTAACATTCCAAC
>CABTAA010000204.1 GCA_902482615.1 uncultured Collinsella sp. | reverse complement strand
GAGCCATTAAATCAAGATGGCAGTGTGCATCAAATAACCGGGGCTCCATCTCGGTGCGCTCCGCTAGTCCAGACGTTGGCCATCGGAGCGTACGCGCTCAGTGCCGCGGCCGCTGATCTGGCGGATAACCTCGCCGGCAATCATCTGGCCCATGATGGGCGGCATAAAGCTGGCGGTTCCCAGCTCGGTGCGCTCGTGGATGTTGGAAGGGTCGCGGGGCTGTGTCTTAACCGATTCCTCGCAGCTAAACAGTACATGCAGGCTCTTGATTCCGCGCTTCTTGCATTCTTTGCGCATGATGCGGCTCATGGGGTCACGTACCGTATCGAAAATGTCGGCAAAGCGGAGGCACTCGGGATGGAGCTTGTTGGCCCCGCCCATGGAGCTAACCAAACGAATGTCGTGGTCCTGAGCATATTTGGCAATGGTGAGCTTGGCCGAGATGGTGTCGATGGCGTCGACGACGTAGTCGAGCTTGCCGTCCGTCTGCTCCAAAACGCTCGCGAAGAAATCATCGATGTTGTCGCTCAGCAGGTATTCGGTGCGCTTGATGACGGTAGCGGTAGGGTTGATGTCGTGAATCATAGCCTCCATGACGTCGACTTTGCGCTTGCCGACGGTGCTGTGAAAGGCGATGGCCTGGCGATTGATATTGCTGGGCGCGATGATGTCCTTATCCAGAATGACGAAATGACCGATGCCGCCGCGGGCGAGTGCCTCGCAGCAGTTGGAGCCCACACCTCCGCAGCCGAGCACTAGCACCGTAGCATCGGCGAGCTTATCGAGTGCCTCGCGGCCCATGATAATCTCGAGCTTGGTGTCGCGTGTCTCGATGGCGGCTGCGGCAGCGGTTTCGGTCATAAATATCCTCCGATGGGGAAGCAGGTCGTGTTTTAGCTATCGCCATTATAGGTAATCGCCCATAGGTTGCGATGGCGTTTGCTTTGATGTGGTTTGAAGCATTGCGATTAGATAGTTAGACAAACATCTAAATATTGAGTATAGTGTGCACGTCATGAGAGATGATGAGAGGAGGTCTTATGCCGGGAGAGGGTTTTAAGGCGCTTGCCGATCCAACGCGACGGCGCATTTTGGAGTTGCTGCGCGAGGGTAATTGCACGGCGGGGGAGCTTGCCGAGCATTTCGATATCAGTAAGCCGTCGCTGAGCCATCACTTGGCGACGCTCAAAAACGCCGGGTTGGTGACCGACGAACGTCATGGCCAAAACATCGTTTACAGCTTAAACACCACCGTCGTGCAGGACTTGATCGGTTGGTTTATGGGCTTTACAAACACGGAAGGTGATAAGGATGAATAACGAAAACAAGGGCATTCACGCCACGGGGGTATCGCGGCGTGTGTGGATTGCGCTGATTGCTCTGTGCGTCGCCAATGTCGTAGCGCACCTCATAGTGATGCCGAGCTTGCCTGCGCAGATTCCTACGCACTGGGGCGCGAACGGCGCCGTCGACGGTTGGGGTCCTAGCTGGATGGCCTCCGCGCTCGGCGTGCTGCCTCTGGCGCTTCTCGCAATGTTCTGCGTGGTGCCGCGCATCGATCCCAAAGGTGAGGCGTATCGGACCTCGGGCAAGTTCTATCAGAGCTTCGTAATCGCCTTCACCTTGTTCATGTGTGCCATAAGCTGGTTGGGTGAGCTTACGGTTTGGGGCGTGGTGCCGGCGGTCGGTTCGGTTAACGTGCTGATTTCCGGTGTTGTCGGTTTGCTGTTCATCGGCGTAGGCAACTACTTGCCGCGTGTGAAGCAGAACTATACGCTCGGTATCAAGACACCTTGGGCGCTTGCCGATCCCGAGAACTGGCGCCGTACGCAGCGTTTTGGCGGTGCCTGCTTTATGGTGCTGGGTATTGGCCTGATTGTGATGGGCGTGGCAGGCAGCGTGCTTTCGAGTGAAGTCGTCGCCGCGGTGATTGCGGCCCTGGCGTTTGGTTCGGTTGGAGCCGTCTACGTCTACTCGTAACTGTTGTGGCGCAAATCGCAGCGAGCCGCTCGTTAAGGTTGCGGAAAACTAGCGTACGCAGTTCATAGTATGTTCCGGGGGACTTTTCCCAGGTAGTATTAGGGGGTGTGGGCAACCATGCCCCTTTTTCGTTACGTTTCAGAGCTGGTTCCCTCATTTCGTTTCCACTAAAGCGAATCAAGAATAGGGAAACAGCAGGTAGAAAGGATAGAACAGGCAAATGGCAGAGTTTATCTACCAGATGTATCAGGCTCGCAAGGCCCATGGCGACAAGGTGATCCTTGACGACGTGACCCTGAGCTTCTACCCCGGTGCCAAGATCGGCGTCGTGGGCCCCAACGGTATGGGCAAGTCGACCCTGCTCAAGATCATGGCCGGCATCGAGGAGGTCTCCAACGGCGATGCCAGGCTCACTCCCGGCTACACCGTGGGCATCCTGCAGCAGGAGCCGCCGCTCGACGACGACAAGACCGTCATCGAGAACGTGCGCATGGCGTTTGGCGACATGATCGCCAAGGTCGATCGCTTCAACAAGATCGGCGAGGAGATGTGCGACCCGGACTGCGACATGGACGCCCTCATGGCCGAGATGGGCAAGCTCCAGGACGAGATCGACGCCGCCGACGGCTGGGATATCGATTCCAAGCTCGGCCAGGCCATGGACGCCCTGCAGCTGCCCGATTCTGACATGCCGGTTAATGTGCTTTCCGGCGGCGAGCGCCGTCGCGTGGCCCTGTGCAAGCTGCTGCTCGAGGCTCCCGACCTGCTGCTGCTCGACGAGCCCACGAACCACCTGGACGCCGAGTCGATCCTGTGGCTCGAGCACTTCCTGCACAACTACCAGGGCGCGGTGCTTGCCGTCACGCACGATCGCTACTTCCTGGATAACGTTGCCGAGTGGATCTGCGAGGCCGACCGCGGTCACCTTTATCCCTACAAGGGCAACTACTCCACGTATCTGGAGAACAAG
>CABTAA010000203.1 GCA_902482615.1 uncultured Collinsella sp. | reverse complement strand
GGGCGAGCAGACCAGCGGAGGCAGGTGGATAGCCTTGCCCTCGACCAGCACCGGCTCAAAGGCCTGGATGGACAGACGGTGCAGGGTCGGTGCACGGTTGAGCAGCACGACGCGGCCGTCGATGACCTCTTCGAGGATGTCCCACACAAAGGTGGCACCGCGGTCGATAGCACGCTTGGCGCCCTTGATGTTCTCGACCTTGCCAAGCTCGACCAGGCGCTTCATGACGAAGGGCTTGAAGAGCTCCAGCGCCATGGTCTTGGGCAGACCGCACTGGTGCAGCAGCAGCTTGGGGTCGGTAACGATGACCGAACGGCCGGAGTAGTCGACACGCTTGCCCAGCAGGTTCTGACGGAAACGACCCTGCTTGCCCTTGAGGGCCTCGGCGAGCGACTTGAGCGGGCGACCGCCACGGCCAGAGACCGGGCGACCACGACGGCCGTTGTCGAACAGGGCGTCCACGGACTCCTGGAGCATGCGCTTCTCGTTGTTCACGATGATCGCAGGGGCGTCCAGGTCGAGCAGGCGCTTGAGTCGGTTGTTACGGTTGATCACGCGACGATACAGGTCGTTGAGGTCGGACGCGGCGAAGCGGCCGCCGTCGAGCTGGACCATCGGGCGCAGATCGGGCGGAATGACCGGGATGACGTCCAGAATCATGTTCGCGGGGCTGTTGCCGCCCTTCAGGAAGGCGTCAACGACCTCGAGGCGCTTGACGGCCTTCTCGCGCTTCTGCTTCTGGGAGTCCTCGTCGGCGATGATGGCCTTGAGCTTCTCGGCCTCGGAAGGAAGGTCGATGGCAGCGAGCAAGTCGCGGACGGCCTCGGCACCCATACCACCCTTGAAGTACATGGAGTAGTAACGGGTCATCTCACGAAACAGCGGCTCATCGGAGATGAGGTCGCGCTCGGTGAGCTTCATGAAGGCGTTGAAGGCGTCCGTGCGGAGCTGCTTCTCGTCCTTGCACTCTTCCTCGATGTCGACGATGCCAGAGGCGATCTCCTCGGGGGTCAGCGGCTCCTCGTCGGAGAACTCGTCAAAGTTCTCGGGGTTGCCCTGCTCCTTGAGGGACTCGATCTGGCGGGCGCACTCGGCATCGATCTCTTCCAGATCGGCGGCGAGCTCCTCGCGCAGGTCGTCAGCGTCGGCCTCGCGAGCCTCGTAGTCTACCTCAGTGATGATGTAGCTGGCAAAGTACAGAACCTTCTCGAGGTCCTTAGACTTGATGTCGAGCATACGGCTCATCGGGAAGCTCGTGGGGCTCTTGAAGTACCAGATGTGGGACACGGGAGCGGCGAGCTCGATGTGGCCCATGCGGTCGCGACGCACCTTGGCCGAGGTGACCTCGACGCCGCAGCGGTCGCAGACGATGCCCTTAAAGCGGATGCCCTTGTACTTGCCGCAGGAGCACTCCCAGTCCTTGGCGGGACCGAAGATCTTCTCGCAGAACAGGCCGTCCTTCTCGGGCTTGAGGGTACGGTAATTGATGGTCTCCGGCTTCTTGACCTCACCGTGCGACCAGGAACGGATCTGGTCGGCGGAGGCAAGGGAGATCTTTACCGAGTCAAAATCAGTAGCTTCGAAATCTGCCACAGTCAACTACTCCTTATCAGTGGTCGTGGCGGCGACAGCCTCGGGTGCCTCGGCGGTCTCGGCATCCTGAGCCTCGACGTCGGCGTCAACGCCGGCGAGCGCGGCCAGGTCATCGAGGGCAGAGGTCTCCTCGGCGGTCACAGGGGCGGAGGCGTCCTCGTCGGCATCGTGCATGGGCTCGATGTCCAGCGCGAGGGAACGAATCTCCTTGACGAGAACCTTGAAGGACTCGGGGATACCCGGAACCGGGACGTTCTCGCCCTTGACGATGGACTCGTAGGTCTTGACGCGGCCCACGGTATCGTCGGACTTGACGGTCAGGATCTCCTGCAGGACGTTGGAAGCACCGTATGCGTACAGTGCCCAAACTTCCATCTCGCCGAAGCGCTGGCCGCCGAACTGAGCCTTGCCGCCCAGCGGCTGCTGGGTAACCAGGCTGTAAGGGCCGGTCGAACGGGCGTGGATCTTGTCGTCGACCATGTGGCCGAGCTTGAGGATGTAGGACGTACCCACGGTAATGGGCTCGCGGAACTCCTCGCCGGTGCGGCCGTCGAACAGACGGGTCTTGCCGCGCTCGTCAAGCTGGGTGACGAACTCGGGGCGCATGTGATCGCCAAAGGCAGCGGTGGCCTTGTTGAGCATGTTCTTGTTGGCGCGACGGATGACCTCGGCGATCTCGTCCTCCTTGGCGCCGTCGAAGACGGGCGTCGCGGTGAAGAACGGACCGGGGACGTACTTGTCGGAGTCGGCATCCTCGGTATCCCAACCGCAGGCAGCAGCCCAGCCAAGGTGGCACTCGAGCAGCTGGCCGACGTTCATACGCGAAGGAACGCCCAGCGGGTTGAGGATAACGTCGATCGGGGTACCGTCAGCCATGTAGGGCATGTCCTCGACCGGCAGAACGTTACAAATAACACCCTTGTTGCCGTGGCGGCCGGCGATCTTATCGCCCTGCTGGATCTTACGACGCTGGGCAACGTAGACGCGCACCTGCTCGTTGACGCCGGGGGCCAGATCGGCGCCGTTCTCGCGGCTAAAGCGGACGACGTCGATGACGCGGCCGTAAGCGCCGTGAGGCATCTTAAGGGAGGTGTCGCGAACGTCGTGAGCCTTGGCACCGAAGATGGCGCGCAGCAGGCGCTCCTCGGCGGTCAGAGCGCTCTCGCCCTTGGGGGTAACCTTGCCGACCAGAATGTCGCCAGGGCCGACCTCGGCGCCGATGCGGATGATGCCATCCTCGTCGAGGTTGGCAAGCATGTCCTCGGAGAGGTTCGGGATCTCGCGGGTGATCTCCTCGGGGCCGAGCTTGGTGTCGCGGGCGTCGATCTCGTGACGGGTGATATTGATGGTCGTCAGCAGGTCCTCGGCCACCA
>CABTAA010000202.1 GCA_902482615.1 uncultured Collinsella sp. | reverse complement strand
GGGCGCCCGCGAGGAAGTGGCTGCTGCGGTGGCCAAGCAGCTGGGGCTCGACGAGTTCCACGCGCAGCTGCTGCCGGGCGACAAGGTCGAGCGCGTCGAGGCATTGCTGGCAGCCGAATCGGGCAAGGGCAAGCTCGCCTTTGTCGGCGACGGCATCAACGATGCGCCCGTGCTCACCCGCGCGGACGTTGGCATTGCCATGGGCGCTATGGGTTCCGACGCCGCGATTGAGGCCGCCGACGTTGTGCTCATGGACGACAAGCCGTCCAACATTTCCCGCGCGATCCGCGTGGCACGAAAGACCATGGCGATTGTCTGGCAGAACATCATCTTTGCGCTGGGTATTAAGTTGCTGATTCTGGTGCTTGCGGCACTGGGCATCGCCAACATGTGGCTTGCCGTGTTCGGCGACGTAGGCGTGGCGATCATCGCCATCCTGAACGCCATGCGCGCGATGGGTGTCAAGAACCTGTAGCGTTCGTGGGCTGTCCGGCCGGGACCGGGCTTGGTTTTGAAAACGTCCTCGCGCTGCGGAGTGTTTTCAAAACCAAGCCCGGTCCCGGCCTGCAGTAACGTTGCTGGCGGTTCTTGGGCATCGCTTGCTGGCGGGGTTCCTTTGCTGAAATGGACTTGGCCGAAAGGGCCGCTGGTCCCAGTCGCTGGTTCGCGCTTTGCGTGAACTCTGCGCTACCGTGGGACAGTTAGGCTTCTGTTGTTGGACCCGCTACATCTTCCCGGCCCAACATCGCCCGTAGCTTCTCGAAGCTTGCCTCGCTCAGGCAGTGCTCCATGTGGCAGCCCTCTTGCGACGCGACCTCAGCCGAAACACCCGCATCCTCCAGCAGCCCCACGAAAAAGCAGTGACGCTCCCACATTTGACGAGCGACCTCCAGACCACGCTCCGTCAGATGAACATCTCGCTTGCCCATTTCGACGTAGCCGTTGTTCTCCAACGTCGCCATAGCTTTTGAAACGCTTGCCTTAGTTACGCCAAGGTACTCTGCAACATCAATCGAGCGCACGATGCCCTGACGTTGCGACAGAACGTAGATCGATTCGAGATAGTCTTCTCCGGATTCACGCAGGGCCATGGACCGCCTTTCGCGATGATTGCTAGTTAGCCGTTGGATACTTTCCACGGCTTACTTTACCGCAAAAGTTGCCCATGTCTTACTACTTTGCCTAAAAGTTAGCCGTGTTTCACAAAACGAGCGGGACGAAAACAAAATGGGAACACGCCCCGCAAGGAGTGTCCCCAAGTGCCGGGTCGCAGCTACACGAGTCCAAAGTGCTTCGCGGCGTTGTAGATGCCGTCATCGTCTACGGCGGTCGTAACGTAGGTCGCTGCGGCCTTCACAGTCTCCTGCGCGTTGCCCATGGCCACACTAGTGCCCACGGCGGCAAACATCGACAGGTCGTTCTCGCCGTCGCCAAAGGCAATCGCCTCGCTCGCGTCGATGCCCAGGCGCTCCAGCGTCGCCGCCACGCCCAGGTCCTTGCCGCCGTTAGCGGGAATAATGTCACAGAACAGGTCGCACCAGCGTGTGGCGAGCGAATGCGACACGGCATCGGTCACGATATGCTCGTCGTCAGGGTCCACAAAGGCGCAGAACTGGTAGACCGGTGCGTCAAAGGCGTGCTCAAACGGCTCCTCGTGGTAGACGATTCCCGCGTTGCTGCCAGCCGTCACCACGCGCTCGGACAGGCGGTTCACAAACGAGTTCTCGCCCTGCATGCACGGCGAGTCGGAGCGCCCCTGCGCCACCTGGTCCACAATCACCGCGACGTCGTCCGAATCGATCGGGCAGCTGCGGTAAACCCCCTCGGCATCAAAGCAGTGCTGGCCCGAAAGCGTAATGTACGCATCCCAGCCCAGGTCGAACAGCCAGTCCGGCATCTGGTAGGTCGGACGGCCCGTGGCGATCACGCACGCGATCCCCTGCTCGTGAAAGCTGTCGAGCACCTGCTGCGCCGACGCCGGAATCCGGTGGGTCTTAAAGCTCAGCAGCGTGCCGTCGATATCGAAAAACGCGGCTTTGATCATTCTCGCCTACTCCTCGCCCTCGAGCTTTTCGCTCGCCTCGAGCCACGCCATCTCCAGCTCGTCCATGGCAGCGTGAGCCTCGTCGATCTTTGCCTGCTGCTCGCCGAGCGCCGTGTAGTTGGTGGGATCGACTTGGGCCATTGCTGCCTCGGCCTCCTCAACGCGGGTGCGCTGCGTCTCCATCTTGCGCTCGAGCGAACTCACCTCGCGGCGGAGCTTCTGGCGCTCGGCGTTGGACAGGCCGTTGGGCTGACCGCTCGACTTAGGCTTTTCGGCCGCAGCTGCCGCGGCACCGGTGTCGAACGTGCCGGTCTTGGCGCTCGGCGCGCCCACGGGCTCGCCCTCGGCGGTAGCGTTGCACAGGCGCAGGTACTGGTCCACGCCACCGGGCATATGCGTCAGGTGGCCGTCGAGCAGCGCCCACTGCTGGTCGGTCACGCGCTCCATCAAAAAGCGGTCGTGCGTCACCAGGATCAGCGTGCCGGGCCAGCCGTCCAGCAGGTCCTCGACAATCGCGAGCATGTCGGTATCCAGGTCGTTGCCCGGCTCGTCCAGGATGAGCACGTTGGGCTCGTCCAGAATCGTCAGCAACAGCGACAGGCGACGGCGCTGACCGCCCGAAAGATCGCCGATGCGGCTCCAGAGCTGCTGCGTCGTAAAGCCCAGACGCTCGCAGAGCTTCTCGGGCGAAGTCTCCTTGCCGTCGATGACGTAGTACTTCTTATAGTTGCCGAGCACCTCGCGGATCGTGTCGCCCATGTAGGGCTTGAGCTCCTCGAGCTGCTGCGACAGCACGCCAAAGCGCACTGTCTGGCCAATCTTCACGCGGCCGCGCGTGGGTTCAATCTTGCCCTGGATCACGTCAAGCAGCGTCGACTTGCCAGCGCCATTCTCACCCAAAAGACCATAGCGGTCGCCCGCACCAATGAGC
>CABTAA010000201.1 GCA_902482615.1 uncultured Collinsella sp. | reverse complement strand
GGTTCAGCGCGTCGTCCAGCGCCTCGTCCTTCTTGGCGGCCTTCTTCTCCTCGGCGGCCTTCTGCGCGGCCTCGGCCTCTTCCTGCGCCGGCGTAAAGATACGGTTGCGCCCCAGCACCAGGCCAATCACATTGCGCGGGCCCAGAGCGTCGACGGCCAGCGCCGCCAGCAAAGACGACGGCAAGTCGCCCTCGAGCGCCACCACGGCGCGCGACGCACCGCGGGCGCGGGCGTTATCGCGAACGGCAAGCACCAGCGCCTGCCACAGCCATTCCTCGGAGCGAAACTCGGGCAGCTCGTGGTCTTCCAGGGCATCGAGCATCACACCGCGCTGGATCTCCTGAACCAGTAGGCTCTCCTCAAAACACGGCGCTTGGGCCACCACGCGACCGCAGTCGTCGAGTACAAACGACCCGCCGGTATACACCGACTCGTCATAGGCACCGACCGGCGCCATGCAGGCAAACCATACGCTGCGCTTGGAGGCGATCTTGCGGTAGGCGCCGCTGCGAACGGCGGCAATGGCGGCAGTCTCGCGGTCGGTCATGTCAAACGCGTTGAATTGGAAATACGCAATGAGGTCAACACCGGTCGGTAACATCTCGAGTTCGCGGTCCAAGTCAAAAATCACGGCGATGCGCACGCCGTCCACGTCGAACACCGGCGGCGCCCAACGTGTGTCGTTGTTCTCGCCACGCTGCAGGGCAATGCTCGAACGCGCCGGCACCACATGACCGTCCTTGAGCATCATGTAGTCGAGCAGCGGCTGGCCCTCAAACGAAACCGCCGCGGGCACAATGCAGATCATGTCAAGCTCCTGAATACGCTCGGCAACACCAGTCAAACCGGCAAGCACGTCGTGCTCAAAGTCGGCAGCGCCCACCAGGCCACCGGGCACGGCGCCCATAAAGAGCGGAGCCGGAACGCACAGCACGCGCGCCCCGCGCTCGTGGGCCAGACGAGCCTGGTCCTCGATGCGGCCGCAAATGCCCTCAATATCACCCAGGCGCATATCGATCTGTGCAAGCGCGAGCTTCATGGCCCAGCCCTTTCCGTCGTAAACCATCAAAATCGTAGTAAAAGCGCCGGCCGCATAATGCAGTCGGCGCTTGCATGTGCATATGCTAGCTATGATACCCCGAGCGGGGGCGCGCTCCTAGAATGTCGCGGACCACAGCCCGTGCAGGTTGCAGTAGGCATAGACGGTACCGGTCTTGGAGCCGCCCGCGAAAAACGTCGCGGGTTTCATGCCGGGTTCAAGGTAATGAACCTCTAAGCGGCCCTCGGCCTCAAGGGCGATCCACTCAATGTAGTGCTCGGGCAGGCTGGGGTGCTCGACCGAGCCAACGCGTGCGCGAATCACGTGACCGTCACGCTCGGTCTCGACAACAGGCACGTGCTTCTCGTGCGCCGCGTCCTCAGTGTTTGCAGTCAGTTCCGTGCAACCGGCAGGGGTCGCAACGTCGTCGCCAAGGGCGGCGATGAGCTTGCCGTCGGGGTCCTTAAAGAATTTCGCCATGATGTTCTCCTTTGCTGATGTGCCAATGTTCTTGATGGTTCTTATGCCCAAAGGCAGACAAACCATCCACGGCATTGCGAATGAACACATAACGGATCAGGCAAGCGGTCGGGCCAAAATGCGTCGACCGTCCTGCCCACTCCAGCAGTCCCACCCCGCGCGCGGCTAGCGCCCGTCGCCGCCGAGCAGCGCCAGAACATCCTCGCGCGTGAACAGTGCCGACGAGATGCCGTCGCCGCCGAGTACGCTGTTGACCAGGTCGCGCTTGGACTCCTGCATCTGCATAATGCGTTCCTCGATCGTGTCCTTGGCGATGAGCTTGTACACGGTCACGGTATGCTGCTGGCCAATACGGTGTGCACGATCCACCACGGGTCGTAGTGGAGGACCACGTCGGCAGCCGTCAGGTTAAGGCCCACGCCGCCCGCCTTGAGCGAAATCAAAAAGACCGGAACCTCGCCCGCTTGGAACTGCGCGACCATCTTGGCGCGGCTCTCCTTAGACGAAGCGCCCGTGAGCTTAAGAAAGGCGATGTCCTCCTTGGCCAGGCGCTTACCGATAATATCGAGCATACCCGTAAACTGGCTGAACAACAGGATGCGATGTCCGCCGTCGAGTGCGCCGTGCACGAGCTCCATGCACGTATCGAGTTTGGCGCTCCCCGCCTTGTAATCCTCGTAGTGCAGACGCGGGTCGCAGCAGATCTGGCGCAGCTTGGTGAGCTCGGCAAGCACCTTGAGCTTGTCTTTCTTAAACTCGGATGCCTCGCGGTGCTGCACCTGCTGAGCGATGCGGTCCTGGTTTGCCAGGTAAAGCTTGCGCTGCTCGCCGGTAAGCTGCGCCATGACAGTGTCCTCGATCTTCTCGGGCAGGTCTGCCACCACGTCTTCCTTGACGCGGCGCAGCACAAACGGCGACACGAGCGCCTGCAGGCGAGCAGCGCTGTCGCCCTCGGCATGCTCGACCGGGCTTTCGAAGCGCTTGGCAAACGACTCGCGCGTGCCAAGCAGGCCCGGCATTAAAAAGTCGAAGATGCTCCAGAGCTCGGATAGGCGGTTTTCGATGGGCGTGCCCGTCAGGGCAAAGCGCACGCCGGCCGGCAGGCGCTTGGTGGCACGCGCCACCTGGGTGAGCGGGTTTTTAATGTACTGGGCCTCATCGAGTACCACGCGGGCAAAGTCCTGCTCGACGTACTCGTCGATATCGCGGCGCATGAGGTCATACGACGTCACGACCACGTTATGCTCGTCGGCGCCGGCTATCTGCACGCGGCGTTGAGCCTTGGCGCCCACGATGGCGCACACATCCAGTGAGGGCGCAAAGCGCTCCAGCTCGGCAGTCCAGTTGTACACGAGCGAGGCCGGGCATACCACGAGCGTGGGCTTGGTGTCCCCCGCCTCCACGCGCGCCAAGATATGCGCGATCATCTGGAGCGTTTTGCCCAGGCCCATATCGTCGGCCAAGAT
>CABTAA010000200.1 GCA_902482615.1 uncultured Collinsella sp. | reverse complement strand
TATTAGACCTGAAAAAGCAGCTAAAGTTGCTGAGATCAAAGAATTGCTGACAGCTTCCAAGTGCACTATTCTGGTTGATTTTTGCGGTTTGACCGTAGCTCAGGATACAGCATTTCGCCGCAAAATGCGCGAAGCTGGCGTCAAATATGGCGTTGTAAAAAATACAATGCTGCGTATTGCTGCAAATGAAGCCGGCATCGAAGGTTTAGAGCCTGTATTGGAGAAAAACACTGCAATTGCAGTTGCTCCTGAAGATCCCGTTGCTGTAGCAAAAATTATTTGCGATTTCGCAAAAGAAAACAAAGCTCTGACTATCAAAGCTGGTGTACTCGACGGTCAAGTTATCGACGAAGCTGCAATTAAAGCTTTGGCAGAACTTCCGCCGAAAGAAGTCCTCATTGCAAAAATGCTGGGCAGCATGAATGCTCCAATCAGCGGTTTTGTCAATGTACTGCAAGGTACTATCCGCAACGTTGTTTATGCACTCGAGGCTGTTCGTCAGCAAAAAGAGTCCGCATAAGCAGTGTGTCTAACCAAGCAAGTTAAAACAAAAAATAAAACATTTGAATTTATGGAGGTATATATAATGAACAAAGAACAAATCATCGAAGCTATTGAATCTATGACCGTACTCGAACTTTCCGAATTGGTAAAAGCTCTGGAAGAAAAATTCTGGGGCGAGGTTGAAGTTGGCAAACGTTATCAGGGCGTTGTCAAATCCCTCACCAGCTACGGCGCATTCGTTGACCTGGGCGGTGTTGACGGTATGGTTCACATCTCCGAGCTGTCCTGGCTGAGAATCAAACATCCATCTGATGTTGTCAAAGTTGGCGACGTTCTGGATGTATATGTAAAAGACATCGACACCGAGAACAAGAAGATCTCCCTGGGCTACAAGAAAACCGAGGACAATCCTTGGGAAGTACTCAAGAGAGATTACGAGATCGGCAGCGTAGTAACCGCTAAAGTAGTTTCCATGACTGCTTTCGGTGCATTCGCTCAGATCATCCCGGGCGTTGACGGCCTCATCCACATCTCCGAGCTCTCCTGGAACCACGTCAACCATCCTTCCGAGGTTGTCAAGGTCGGCCAGGAGGTCGAGGTCGAGGTTCTCGACGTCGATCTCAACCGCGAGCGCATCTCCCTTGGTCTCAAGCAGACCACCGAGGATCCGTGGCGCGCACTGGTCAAGAAGTACCCCGTCGGCGCTATCGACGAGGGCACTGTGACCAAGCTTGTCCCGTTCGGCGCTTTCGTCGACCTGGGCGAGGGCATCGAGGGCCTGGTGCACATCTCCGAGATGGCCAACAAGCACGTCGATCAGCCTTCTCAGGTCACCCACGTGGGCGACAAGGTTCAGGTCAAGGTCATGGAGATCGACCTCGACCGTCGTCGTATCTCCCTGTCCATGAAGTCCGCTGCTGAGACTCTGGGCGTCGAGATCGAGGTTTCCCCGCTTCCTTCCGAGAAGAAGGACGAGGAGACCGACGCCGAGTAAATCGGTTTGACGATCACTTGTTTTAAGGGATCCGTCCGCAATGGACGGGTCCCTTTTTGCATTTGGTGCCGAGATGCACGATGCTGCCCATGCTGTCCACAGGCTATTTGGTTGTCGCTGCATGAAAAATGCCGACATCCCGCCTCGGGGAGGAGGCGGGAACGCACCGAGTAGGCGGAGGGGTGCGGAGCGCGGTCGCGTCTCGACTGACGACGTTGCCCATCGACTGAACTATTGTAGCGCATGGGTGGTTCTTGGTTTATCGTGCGAGCGCTTGTGTTGTGCTATTGCCTGCGGCAACGGTGTGCTACACTCTTGCACTGCTGAGTGGGCCAGACGGTCGCGCGATGTGCTGCTTGCAGCACGCGTGAGGAAAGTCCGGGCTCCAGAGGGCGGGATGCCGGCTAACGGCCGGGCGGAGTGATCCGACGGAAAGCGCCGCAGAAAAGAAGACTCCCACCTGCGTCGCAAGGCGTAAAGGGAAAAGCTGAAACGGTGGTGTAAGAGACCACCAGCGTCGTGGCAACACGGCGGCTTGGCAAGCCCCATCCGGAGCAAGCGCGAATAGGAACGCTATGGGCCGGCCCGGTCCGCGTTCGGGTAGCGTGCGTGGAGCTGCACGGTAACGTGCAGACAAGATAAATGACCGTTCACGACAGAACCCGGCTTATCGGCCCACTCAGCACTTTGTTGACGCTGCGAACCCGTCAGCGCGGCAATCTGCCTTTCAAGCCTTCGGACATGACCATAAGGTCAATGCCCTCGTCTTTCAAGGCACCTTGCTCGCGCTGACGGGTTCTCGCTGTTGGTGACGGCATCATTGGCGTTTCCGTTCTTGTTGGCGAGGGCAACGGTGATGTCTTTGCCGTATTATTTAGGCTGTTTGTTGCTGCGCTTTATTCTGTTGAGGGGCTTTGTTGGACAGCTATTATACTCTGCATTCGAATATTGAGGCTTCGGGCGAGTTTGTGGACCGCAAGAGCCGGTTTATTGCCCAGCTGGTCCATATTGAGTCCGAGGATGAGGCGAATGCCTTTATCGAGATGGTTCGCAAGCGTCATTACGACGCTCGGCACAATGTTCCCGCGTGGATTATAGTCGATGGACGCGAGCGCCAGAGCGATGATGGTGAGCCGAGCCGCACGAGCGGTATGCCGACGCTCGAGGTGCTGCGCGGCGCGGGGCTCAAAAATGTTTGCTGCGTGGTTACACGCTATTTTGGCGGCACGCTGTTGGGGCCCGGTGGCTTGGTGCGCGCCTATACCGCGGCGACGCAGGCGGCGGTGGCAGCTGCTCGGGAGGCTGGGCAGATCGTCGAGATGACGAGCGTCGTGCCTGTTGACGTGCATGTGGCCTATCCGCAGTATGAGCAGGTGCTTCGTTTGGCGCAGGATTCGGGTGCCAAGGTTTCGGATACCGATTACGCGGATGCCGTGACGATTCATTTGGTGTTCAAGGCGGGGGAGCAGGAGCCGTTTTGCGCCAAGATGCGCGAGCTTATGG
>CABTAA010000199.1 GCA_902482615.1 uncultured Collinsella sp. | reverse complement strand
GTCACACAGAATCGAGTCTCCATGGACACCCTCAACGACCTAAACGAGCGCGTCGACGCCTTTGTCGGCACCAGCTCCTTCGACACGCCTGCCGCGGCAAACGACCACGCTCCCATCGATGTACCCGCCGAGGTTCACGAGGACATCGTCGCCTCGGTCGATTTCTCCGAGGTCGAGCTCGCAGACGAGTTCACCGAGCCCCAAGTAGCCGTGACCCCCAACGGACTGCTCCCCATGGAGCCGTTGCCCATCGACGGGCGTTTGCGCAAGGCGGCCCTTCGCATGCCCGATGAGATCGAGGAGGCCAGCGGCTTTACGCTCTTCGGCCGTCGCATCAAATCGCTCATCTACACCACCGACGTTGCTGTCATCCGCAACTCCAATGCCGATGCCGTCTTTGCCGTTTACCCCTTCACGCCCCAGCCGGCCATTACACAGGCGCTGCTGACCGTCGCCGAGTGCCCGGTCTTTGTAGGCGTGGGCGGCGGAACTACGACCGGTAAGCGCTCCGTGCAGATGGCGGCCGTCTCCGAGATGCAGGGCGCGGCGGGCTGCGTGGTCAACTCCCCCGCCACCGCCGAGATGGTCGAGCACATCACCAACATCGCCGACATCCCCGTCATCGCCACGGTCGTTCGCTGCGACGACGATGCTCACGCCAAGGTGCGCGCCGGAGCCAAGATTCTCAACATCGCCGCCGGCAAGAACACGCCCCAGGTCCTACGCGAGCTGCGCGAGCACTATCCCAACCTGCCGCTCATCGCGCCGGGCGGCAAGACGCCCGAGAGCATCCGCGAAACCATCGCCGCCGGCGCCAACGCCATCATCTGGACACCGCCTTCGGCCCAGCAGCTACAGACCGACATGATGCAGCGTTATCGCAAGATGAAGGAAGACGCCACACCTGTCATCTCGCGCGACGATGTGCCCATTATCGACCAGGTCGCCGCCGCCGAGGTCAGCCAGGTCGAGAACATGAATCCCGATGTGCCAATTCCCGACGAAGTCATCGAGCGCGTCGCTTCGATCCACGAGCGCGTCGAAGAGCATCGCGCCAACCGCGGCCTCAAGCCGTCACTGCACGGCTTCTTCTTCCGCGGAAAGAAACGCTAGCCGCAACAGCAAGGCCCGCCCCACAAACGTGAGGCGGGCCGTTTTCGTTTGAGCAATCACGCAGCGACGTGATGAGCCAAGTTAATCCACGCGCTTGTCGCCCATAAAGAAGAGCGCCACCGTACCAGGTCCGGTATGCGAGCCAATCAGAGTACCGATATCATTGATCTCAATCTTGCCTTTAAGCTGCGGAACCTGTTCCTCAATCAGCGCCGCAACTGCCTCGGCATCCTCGCGGCACGCCGAGTGCGACATGATGCACTTACCCGAATAATCCACACCGTCCTGCACGTGTGCCATCATGGTCTTGGCCATCTCGGAAATCGCGCGCTTCTTAGTGCGAATCTTCTCACGCGGCGACAGCTTGCCGTCGCAATCGACCGTCATAAGCGGGCAAATCTTAAGCGCCGTGCCGATGATCGCACTCGCAGCCGAAATGCGACCGCCTCGTAGGTAGCTCGACAGATCGGTCGAGAAGAACCAGTGATGCAGGTTGAGTTTGTGCTCCTCGATCCAGGCAGCCGTCTCGTCGAGTGAAGCCCCACTATCGCGCACGTCGGCGGCATATTCCAGCAACAGGCCAAAGCCCGAAGACGCCGCCAGCGAATCGATGACGCGCACCTTGCCGCCCTGGGGATAGCGATCCGCGAGCATCTGCGCCGCAACGCAGGCCGATCCATACGTGCCCGAAATACCCGACGACAACGTCAGGTGCAGCACGTCTTTACCCTCGGCAACAAACGGCTCCCAAAACTCCTCGTACTCACCCACGCTCACCTGAGACGTCTTGGGCATGGCGCCCGCGGCAATCTGGGCAAAAAACTTGTCCGGCGTAATCGACTGATACAGATCGTCCGTATAGACAACATCGTCGATCTCGTAATGAAAACACACGACAGGGATATTGCGCGACGCAAAGAACTCACGGGTTCGGTCGGCGGCGGATTCACAGGTCAGGACAAAATCACTCATATGAGGCTCCTTACTCATTGCTGCGCAAATTATCGCACAGTGAGCCTACATACGGTACATATGTCCACTATTTACCAAATCGAACCAAAAATAGCGAACATCTTTACCACCATCGTCTCCACCGGCTCCACGCATAAATATCTGAGAAAACACCTTCTGTCGTCTCCACCCGACCAACACATCTACCTCAACTAAATCGATTTACCAAACCGTTCGGCCAACAATTCGACCTCCCACCCCCAATCGAAACAAAAGCGGCGCATACTGATAAACGTTTGACGCTGTTTATCAGTTTTACCAACCCCATCGGAAGGTGTTTCATGGTCGCATTCGATCGCAATCCGCAAGACTTTAAGTATCTGCGCCTGCTGTCGAGACAGTTCCCCACCGAACAATCCGCATTTACCGAAATTATCAACCTCTCGGCCATCCTCAACCTACCCAAGGGCACCGAGCATTTTATGAGCGACGTGCATGGCGAGTACGAAGCCTTTATGCACATCCTCAACAACTGCTCGGGCGTCGTGCGCGAACATGTCGACGAGATCTTTGGCGACACGCTCTCCTTTGACGAAAAGGGCGAGCTGTGTACGCTCATCTACTACCCGCGCGAGAAGATCGACCTGGTCCGCAGCCGGCGCGAGGACTCGCCCACCTGGTACAAGACGATGCTTGACCAGCTCATCATGGTCGCTCGCTCACTTTCAAGCCGCTACACGCGCTCCAAGGTGCGTAAGGCCATCCCGCGCGACTACGCCTATATCATCGACGAGTTGTTGCACACGCACCCGGACGAGAATAACTATCGCGTGCGCTATCACGAGCGCATCGTGGAGTCCATCCTGGAGACCGCCAGCGCCGACGACTTTATCGAGTCGCTCGCCTCGCTCATCAAGCGGCTGGCCGTCGACCACCTGCACCTGGT
>CABTAA010000198.1 GCA_902482615.1 uncultured Collinsella sp. | reverse complement strand
CCGAACCGCCGATGACCATCGCATCCGGTAGGCAATTAAAGAGAAGTGAATCGGCAATGTCCGCAGTCGTGCGGTCGTTGAGATAAACCTCCCCCTCGCTCGTGATGAAGTGAAAAAGCTTGAGGTCGTCCAGGCGCAGCGCCGCCTTGCGACGCATGGTGTGAGCAAAATCTCGGTTAATCAGCCCGAGATCGCCGGCCCAGGCACCGCAAAAATTGCAGCGCGTGAACTGCGCGTCGACGGCAGCGCACAACTCGATTGTGGCATCACCATCGTAAATAGCCTCAGCTCCCCAAGGAGTCGACAGATCATGGGACAGAGCCCCGATTACAAAGCCCATCGATGCAAGGGTTGAGGGAGAAACATGCTGCTCATAGGGCATCGAGAGCTCATTGGTAATCAAAATGCCATCGACACCGCCCTGCTGCAACGCCTCGAGATCGCGCTTGGCGGCTTCCACGACCTGCGGCACACTTCCGCCCGGGTAATACAGTGGATCGCCCGGCAGAGGACGCAGGTGCAGCATTCCGATAACCGGCTTTTCGGTCTTGAACATCGAGGTTAGAAACGACATAACGTGCTCCTTCATAGGGTTATCGCGGGGACGTTACTCCCCCAGCACCTCGACGTACACTTTTCGCTTCTGCGGACCGTCAAACTCCGCAAGATAGATGTTCTGGGCACCTCCGCACACGATGTGGCCATCTTGGACGGGAAAGAAGCAACTGTTTCCACAAATCATGCTCTTGATATGCCCACAGGAGTTGTTACCGGTGGCTCCATAGCTCGACAAGAAGTGTGCGTGCGCATAGGGGGCATCGAGTGGGGCGATGCGATCAAGCGTCTCCATAAGATCCGTCTCCACGCAGGGCAGTCCCTCGTTCACCACGATTCCACAGGTCGTATGCGACAAAATAATTGCTGCCAAGCCATTCGTCACCGAACTGCGTTCGATGGCAGCGTGCACGTCCTCGGTAATATCGATGAACTGGTCCGGAGCAGTCGATAGATAGCTCAATGTCTCGATCGTCACCATGTTCACTCATCCCCTTCAAGAAAACGCAGGGCATTACCCCAGTAGAGCCTTTCTCGCGCATCATCGCGCATGGGCACGGTATCGAGCGCCCGCTTGAGTTTGAATGCACGGAAGCGCGGCGTATTGCTGGCGAACATCACTTGGTGCGATAGCGCGCGCTCATACCACAGCGGCCCCATATCGACCGTGAAAAGACGCTGCATCATCTCCTCGGGCGAATCGATGTAAGTGATAGAGGTGTCCGTGTAGCAGTTGGGATACTTGAGCAGCATCGCCACGGTCTCGCGCACCCAGGGCCAGCCAAAGTGAGTCAAACTAAAGCGCACATTTGGATGCGTTGCGATTGTGTGCTCAAATGCAAGCGGGTTACTGCGCGAGAGCTCTGCGCCCGGCTCCCAAGACATACCGGCATGGAAAACCACCGGCTTGTTATAGCGCTCGCACAGCTCGTAAAGCGGCTCGGCCACAGCATCATCGGGGGCAAAACCCTGCTTTGCCGGATGCAGGCAAAGCCCCTTTGCCCCCAACTCGGTAAAGGCGCGCTCCAATTCGTCTGCGGCACCGCTCACCTGCGGATCTACGCTCGCAAATCCCCACAGACGATCGGGATGCGCGGCAACCAGCATGGCAATCTGGTCATTGGTGCCAAAGTGCCCTCCGCATGCCGTGGTTACATCGAGCGGCATGAGCACGCTCTTCTGCACGTCGCAGACGTCCATCTCGACTTGAAGCTCATCCCAATCCATGGGGCCCATATGCCCCATACCAAATTCTCGTGACCAAAAACCGAATCCATCAGGCTCATCACCCGGCGTACAGATCTCGCCGTAGAGCATAGGATGGACCAACATGTCGATAACCATTTCGTACTCCTTTCCAGGCATTTGACCCTAGTACGGCTCAAACGAACCAATCACTCGGGACGACAGCTCAGCACCCGCCTTCATACACGCCGGAATATCAAGGCCATCGATCACGCCCTTGGTAAACCCGGCAATATACGAGTCGCCGGCACCCACGGTATTAACGACCTTCTCCGCCGGTACGATCCCGCACTCATAGAAGCGCTCACCGTCATAGGCAATGCTTCCCTTCTCGCCAAGCGTGGCAACCGCAACGCGCGGTCCCAATTCCTGCACGTGGCGTACCCAGTCTCGTAGCTCCGGAGTGTCCTCTTCAAACGACATGAACGCGTAGTCTACGTAAGGAAAATGAGTCTCACAGGCATATTCGGGATCCTGGCTGAACACCGAGAAGTCCATTACCACCGTCTTGCCCGCATCATGCCATTCGGGCAGGAGGTCCAAACAATTGCCAAACAGGTCGGTATGAATGATGTCATGCTCTAGGATAAACGCCCGGTCATCTTCATTCGGACGATATGTCTCCATTACGCCATCGATTGCCTCGAGATGCACGCGATCGACGCCGTCTTTCAATGCCATGAGCATCACCGAGGTGTCGCCATCCTCCACCCGCAGATGAGAGATATCAAACCCCTCAGCGGCCAGCGCCTCTCTCATCTTGTCTCCGTACTCGTCCTTGCCGACAACCGACACGGCGGATACCGAAACGCCCATTCGTGCAAGATGGATACCCCAGTCAATGCCGTTACCAGTCGGATAGAACACGCCGATGTTTTGATAGACGTCCGCGCAGCAAAAACCAGCCGCACACGCTTTAATACCCATGGTCTTCTCCAATGCTCAAAAGGGGACCCACCGCATGGCGAGCCCCCTTTTCGCGTTTCGCTTATTGTTTTGCATCGGCTGTCCAAGGCCTCATAGCCAGACCGCCGTACGCTTTCTTAAGCTATTCGACGATTGGTGCTCCGTGGCCCCAAGAACCTTCCATGCCGCACACGGTCGAGGCAAACCCGGCAGCAAAGTCGAGCGCGCGCTCGATGGCCTCGGCGCCATCCTCACCGCGCTTGGCGGAATCGAGATAGCACATCAAAAACGAGGTGAGGAACGAGTCGCCCGCCCCCATGGTGTCCTTCATGTCCGTTACCGGTTTAGCCAGCTGGCGGTAATAACGCTCGCCG
>CABTAA010000197.1 GCA_902482615.1 uncultured Collinsella sp. | reverse complement strand
CCGCCTGCGTTTTGCCAAAGAAAGATTATTGTCGGGCCCTAAATGCCTTTTGCTTCTGCTCCCTCCGCAATCATGTTGCGGTTATACACCAGGTGCAGATACATCGCGTCGTGCGCGGCGGTGGGATTGCGCGAGGCGATGGCGTCGGCCACATCGCGGTGCGTGCGGATAGTTTCCTCGACGAGCTTTTTGCCGGTCACGTCGATAAAGAGGGGGACGGATGCCTTGAGCACGCCCATCAGGCGGGGAACGACGAGGTTTCCGGAGCTCTCGGCAATGGCATTGTGGAACGCGGTGTCGGCGGAGTAATCCTCACCGGCCTCGGCCAGGCGCTCGGATTCATCGCAGAGCTCTTTGATACAGACGACCTGGTCGTTGGTCGCGTGCTCGGCTGCCATGCGCGCCATCTGCGGCGGTGCCACGGCCCTCTCGCACGTCAACGATGCCGGTTTTTTTGGATGTGCTCCTCGTTCCTGGAGATTGACGAGAAGACAACCCTTAAGTCCTGGACCGTTATGGAGACGCTCATCGGCCTTTCGGGTCTTGCCTGCGCCCTGGTGATTTCGTTCTTCGCCTAGTTCGCGTAGCTAAGCATCTTTTGCCGAGTGCATCGCTCGGTACCCATTTACACCTGATTCATTAACCAACGGTTGGTACAACCGTTCAAATCAAAAGAGGAGAGCATCATGGACGAGAAGACCAAGGCACAGATTCAGCAGGAGGCAGCCGACCTGGTTGCCAAGCTGCAGCCGCGTTCCGGCAAGTTTCGCACCATCAGCCCCGAGATGGACCCGCTGCGTCTGGGCTCTGGCTGGTCCATCGAGGATCTGGACAAGCCGCAGGTCATTATCGAGTCGACGTTCGGCGACTCGCATCCGGGTTCTGCCGGCCTGTTTGAGTTGGTCGAGGAGGTCCGTGCCGGCGTTGCCGAGGCTGGCGGTCATGGTGCCCGTTACTTCTGCACCGATATCTGCGACGGCGAGGCCCAGGGCCACGACGGCATCAACTACTCGCTGCCCAGTCGCGACATGATCGCCAACATGATCGAGATTCATGCCAAGGCCACCCCGTTCGACGCCGGCGTCTTTGTTGCCAGCTGCGATAAGGGCCTGCCTGCGAACCTTATGGCCATGGGCCGCATCAACATCCCCTCCATCGTCGTTACCGGCGGTGTCATGGATGCAGGCCCCGACCTGCTGACCCTGGAACAGCTCGGCGCCATCTCGGCCCGCTATGAGCGCGGCGAGATCTCCCGCGAGGAACTTGAGTTTGCCAAGCACAACGCATGCCCCAGCTGCGGCGCCTGCTCCTTTATGGGTACCGCCTCGACCATGCAGGTTACCGCCGAGGCCCTGGGCCTTATGCTCCCCGGCACGGCTCTGCTGCCCGCAACCAGCTCCGATCTGCGTGAGTTTGCGCGCGAGGCTGGCCGTCAGTCCGTGTGGCTCTCCGAGCACAACCTGTGCCCCCGCGACATCGTGACCAAGGAGTCCTTCGAGAATCTCATCATGGTCCACGGCGCCATCTCCGGTTCCACCAACTCGCTGCTGCACATTCCCGCGATCGCCCGCGAGTTTGGCATCGAGATGTCCGCCGACGATTTCGATCGCCTGCACCGTGGCGCCCACTACCTGCTCAACGTTCGCCCCGCAGGCGAGTGGCCGGCGCAGTTCTTCTACTATGCGGGCGGCGTGCCGCGCATCATGGAGGAGATCAAGTCGATGCTCCACCTCGACGTTATGACCGCCACCGGCAAGACTCTCGGCGAGAACCTCGAGGACCTCAAGAACAACGGTTACTACGAGAAGTGCGGTCGTTACCTTGAGAAGTGGAATCTCAAGCGCGAGGACATCATCCGTCCGTTTGACCAGGCCTTCGGCACCGACGGTTCCATCGCCATCCTCCACGGCAACCTTGCTCCCGAGGGCGCGGTCGTCAAGCACACCGTCGTTCCGCGCGAGATGTTCCAGGCTACGCTCAAGGCCCGTCCGTTCGACTGCGAGGAGGACGCCATTCACGCCGTCCTGACGCACGAGGTCAAGCCCGGCGATGCCGTTATCATTCGCTATGAGGGACCCAAGGGTTCCGGTATGCCCGAGATGTTCTACACCACCGAAGCTATCGCCAGCGACCCCGAGCTGGGCGTGAGCATTGCCCTGATCACTGACGGCCGTTTTTCCGGTGCATCTACAGGTCCGGTTATCGGACATTGCAGCCCGGAGGCTGTTGACGGAGGCCCTATCGCACTGGTAGAAGAAGGCGACCTGATCGAAATCGATGTTATGGAAAGAAAATTAAATATCATCGGAATCGCAGGAGAACGCAAGTCCATGGAAGAAATTGATGCGATCTTAAAAGAACGCCGCCGGAACTGGAAACCGCGCGAGCCGAAATACAAAAAAGGCGTACTCCGTCTTTTCAGCCTCCACGCAGCAAGCCCGATGAAAGGGGCGTATCTGGAATACTAAAAATACTTGCGTTTTTCTGGGATGGTCTTTAGAAGTTAAGGCAGAGCAAAAAATGGAGGAAGGAGCAACAGAAAAACAAGTGAAAGAAAATACCTAAAAAACAAACTGTTCCTGTATAATGTTGCATCTCTTCAGAAAATGGTCGGAAGTCCAGATTCTGTCCAGAAGAATGTGGTGCTGGAGAACAATTCGCTGTCGGCGGAGCAGATTACCGGTGTGGAAAACCGAAAGAGCAAGGCAGGCGAAGCCGTTCTTCCGGTACTGCGCAGTGTTTCGCTGTTTCTTCTCGGGCTGCTTGGCGTGCTTCTGATTCTGCTGACGCTGCTTGTGATTGCGGCGGAGGCGGCGCGGATCATCTGCCTTGGACCGGCGGCAAAGAAACATCAGAAGGAGCGGCCGGGCAGGCGGATCCGGAGAACGGAAGCAAGAATTTACCAGTATCTTTGTCTGTGGGGCATAGATGCCGGTCTTGGCTGGGAAACAGCAGCAACCGATGCAGAACTCGCCCGCAGATTTCCGGCGGTCGAACCAGGCGAATATACGCGTGTCTGCCATCTGATCGAGAAACATATCTACGGCGAGAGTCTGCCGGCTCCTTATGAGGCACGTACCCTGAACCATTTT
>CABTAA010000196.1 GCA_902482615.1 uncultured Collinsella sp. | reverse complement strand
AGTGACTGGAGTTCAGACGTGTGCTCTTCCGATCTCGTGGCCTTGTGGATGGCGGGGTTGGCGGGGTTTACAAACTGGCCGGCGATAATGCTGTTGGGTGTCTCCTTCTGCAGTTCCTCGGCCTTGGCGATGGCGCCCTTCATGCCCTTGGAGCCGTCGGTGAGCACGAGCTGTGCGCCGTATGCCTGCATAAGTTTGCGGCGCTCGACGGACATGGTCTCGGGCATGGTGATGATCACCTTGTAGCCGCGAGCCGCCGCCACCGAGGCGATGCCGACGCCGGTGTTGCCACTCGTGGGCTCGATGATGGTGTAGTCGCCGCCGCGCACGAGCTTGCCGGCCTTCTCGGCCTCGTCGATCATGTTCTTGGCGACGCGGTCTTTGACGGACCCGGCGGGGTTGAAGTATTCCAGCTTGACGAGCACGCGGGCCTTGAGGTCTTCATCGGCCTCAAAGTGAGTGAGCTCCAGAAGCGGAGTGTGGCCGATAAGCTGATCGATGGACGTATAAACATTGCTCATGGTGAACCTCCAAAGTGTTCAAATGACTGGATACCGTGTGGTTTTACGGTGTGTGTAACAACGAAACCCACAAACCTTGTAGGTTGTTCGTTTTGCTGTTGGCAAGCATAGTAGGCACTAAAGCCTAGTAACGCAATAGGAAATAGAAGATTATTACGAGTCGATAAACCAGCTTGACGGGAATAGGTATTTTCAAAACCAATTTTTCGGCTAGAATTTCTACGAATTAAAAGACCGAAAGGCAGCAATATATATGTTGGTTTCCACAAAGGGCAGATATGCCCTGCGCGTTATGGTTGACCTGGCCGAGCACCAGGCGGCAGGCCGCATTCCCCTCAAAGAGATCGCGGCGCGTCAGGGGATTTCTGAGAAATATCTGGAGAACATTTTGGCTACGCTCGTCCGCGCCAATATGCTCTCGGGCATGCGCGGCAAGGGCGGCGGCTACGTGCTCACGCGCCCGCCCGAGCAGTACACGGTGGGCGAGATCTTGCGCCTGACCGATGGCAGTCTGGCACCGGTCGCATGCCTGGACGGCGACTGCAAGGGCTGCTCGCGTTCGGACGAGTGTCCTACACTCGGCGTGTGGAAGAACCTGGACAAGCTCATCAACGACTACCTCGATGGCGTGACGCTCGATGCGCTCGTCGCCCCCAACGAGGGCTACGACTACGTCATCTAGCCCCACCTGCCATTTGGGGACGGGGCAGAAATGGTAGATTTTCTTGCCCTCTGAGGCTTGACAAATGACAAGGCCGCCCATCGTTGCGATGGACGGCCTTCGTTTTGGCGTGTTGTGGCGGTCCGTATCCGGTCGCTTTAGTTCCTGGCGATGCTGTCGAGTATGCTGCGCATGATGGATACCAGGATGCTGCCCATAAAGGCCGATCCAAAGCCGGCGATAGAGATGCCAGCGCCGAGGATATTGACGGAGAGGTAGCTGGCTAGCTCGAGCATAAAGCTGTTGACTACGAGCTGAAAAATACCAAGCGTGATAATAGTGAGCGGCAGCGAGATAACCGTCAGGAACGGCTTGACGAGCGAGTCGACGATGTTGAGGAACAGTCCCACGAAGGCAAAGCAGACCCAAGCGTCGGCCATGCCGAAGGGCTGAATGCCGGGGACGAGAAACGTTGCGATCGCGATGGCGATTGAGGTCAAAAGCCAGTTGAGCAAAAAGCGCATGGTGGGAATCCTTTCTTGCGCATGGCGTGGGGAGGGGGCGTGAGGGGCGCACATCTTTGCAACTCGGGTAGATGCGCGGGCACGGCCCTGTTTGGGCACCCATTGTTCCAGATATTCGTGGAGCTTGCGTGCGCATTCGGTTTCAAAACGGCGTTCGTCCTAAAAAACGTGCCGCTGGCAGAGAGTCTTGTCGCTTTAGTTTGGTGGTGTGCTAAACTGCTACGGGCAAAAGCCACAGGCGTTGCCCTATTGCATATTACGGGTGAACGATGCCCGATGTCAGTATCAACTTCGATGCCTTTTGGCGGGTTTGGCGGTGATCGATGAATATCGAGAACATGTTTGACAAGCCTGATGTCAAGCAGCTGGTCCACGCATTTAGCCTTTTGGACGACGAGAAAGATATCCAAGCGTTTTTGACCGATATCTGCACGCCGCGTGAGATTTGCGATCTATCGCAGCGTCTGCAAGTCGCGCGTTACCTGGACGAGGGCGAGCCCTATGTCGAGGTTCAGGCGCGTACCGGCGCTTCGTCCACCACGGTGAGCCGTGTATCCAAGGCGCTCAACGGCGAGTACGGTGGCTACCGCAAGATCCTCATTAAACTGGAGGATGGCGAGTAGGCCACGCAAAAAACGAATTTTACAAAACCGCTCTTCCGGGGGCGGTTTTTTGATCCCCTGGGGACGGAGGAAAACGGATCACCGGGTTAGACTGACCCCTCGATGATCCGTTTTCCTCCGTCCCCAAGGGATCAAATCTGTTGGCGTGGGGCAAATCTGTCCGCTTGGGCGGGTAGGATGGATACATTGATTATTGCGAACAGTTTGAGCGGAGGACCATGCCTGTTCGAATCTATACCACCAATGCCGGCACGGATTTGAGCGATGCCGAGTCGGCACTGCTTGCCGACCTTATTGACTGCCACGGACGTGCCGTGCTGCTGGCGCCTACGTTTGCCGAGCTCGACCTGTGCCGTCATGATGCGGCGGAAGCCGGGATTTCGCTGGGTATCGACTACAAGACGCCTACATCGTGGCTTCGCTCGCTTTGGGAGCTTTTGGGCGACGGGCGCGGTTTCGTCGACAACCTGCAGCGCCAGATGCTGTTCTCGGACATGGTCACGCGTCTCGACGATGCCGACCTGCAGCCGCTTTCGCGCAGCCAGGGCACGGTGCGCATGCTCGCGCGCATGGCCCGCGATGTGCTGCCGGGTGTGGCGGGGACGACGGCCGAGCGATGCCGTGGCAACAATTGCCAGCCTGAGCCAAAAAGCGATGCCGAGGCTCGTGTGTTTGAGCTTTTGCGTGCCTACGCGGGCGGTTTGGACCGTCGAGATATGGTCGAGCCCTGCGAGGCAGCTGACATTATGGCTGGTGTCCTGGC
>CABTAA010000195.1 GCA_902482615.1 uncultured Collinsella sp. | reverse complement strand
GCTGACTGCCAAGCAGGCCCGCGATATCGCCGCCGCCGTTGATGCGGCAGAGCTGCCCGATGTGCTTGGCTCGCTTGCCGGCAACGATACGATTTTGGTTATTGCCCAGACGGCCGAGGACGGCGAGCGTCTTGAGGCGCTGATCAATAAGCTGAGCAATTCTCGCAAGTAGGCGTGCGGGTCGTGCGCTCGGCACTGTGCGCGCTGACATAGTGGCTTGTAAGGGGTATCGACGTTGGTCGGTGCCCCCTTTTTTGTCTGCCGGTATAAAGACCGCCCATCAGGTCGCTTTAAACTAAAAAGGCCCCCGAGCAGTTTAATAAGCTGCTCGGGGGCCTTGTTGCTTATGGCCGGATGATTTCTAGCCGACCGTATCGTCAGGCGTGGGCGAGGGGTCGGGAGTGGGTGTAGGCGTAGGCGTAGGCGTAGGCGTAGGCGTGCCGCCATCGCCGCCGGTCGAACCACCAGTGGAGCCGCCCGTCGAGCCACCGGTCGTTCCGGTGCCGCCGGTGGTGTCGCCGCCCGTGGTCTCGGTGGTCGTGGTCGTCGTGGTGGTCGTTGTGGTGGTTTCCTCTTCGTCCTCGTTCTCGTCCTTGTCGTCGTTCTCCGTCTTCTTGGTGTTGTTGGTGCCGTAGAACTTCCAGACGCTGTTGTTCTTGTAGGTGGGCGCCGTTCCGGTCGCAAACTCCTCGCGCTCGGTACCGGTCAGAACGGTGTTCATAAACCGCTTAAAGACAGGCAGGTTGGTGCTGTCGCCCAGCAGGTCCGTGCCGTATTTTTGGATGGGGATCTCACCTGCGGAATAGCCGGTCCACAGGGCGCACGCCAGCTGCGGGGTATAGCCGCAGAACCACAGGTTGGTGGTGTTGTCGGTGGTGCCCGTTTTGCCGGCATAGGGCTGGTTGACGCTCAGGGCGCCAGCAGCACCTGTACCGCTGCCCTGCATGACGCCGGACAGAACATCGGTGACCGCGGCGGCCTCGCCCTCGGTAAGCACCTGTGAGGGATTGTCCGTGTGCTGGTACAGCACCGAACCGGTACGAGAGTCAATCTCGGTGATGGCGATCGGCTGACGATAGTAGCCGCCGTTGGCAAACGTCGCGTAGGCGGCGGCCATCTCGAGCGGCGAGATCGAGCCGGTGCCGAGCGTCATGACGGGAACGTCCTCGATGTTGTCCTTAGCGGGATCGATGCCGAGCTTTTTGACGAGCGAGATGATCTTGCTGTTGCCGACGGCTTCCGCCACCTGGATGTAGCCGGTGTTGGAGGAGTATGCCGTCGCCTGCTTAAGCGTGATGTTGCCATAGCTATGGTTGGCGTAGTTTTGGACCTCGGTCGTGGTGCCCTTGGCCTTGAGCGGCGAGTTGCAGTTGAGGGTGACGTTGGGGTTCATGCCGTTTTGGATGGCAGTTGCCAGCGTAAAGGCCTTAAAGGTGGAGCCGACGGGGCGCTTCGCCGTAGCGTGGTTCACATGGTTCTCGTCGGCGTTGTAGTCGTAGCCGCCCACCATGCACTTGATGTAGCCGGTCTTGGGGTCGACGACGACCATGCCCATGTCCAGGCCGTCGAGCGAGAGCGTGTCGAGCTGCTCGCGGACGGCATTCTCTGCCACCTGCTGCATCGTGGGGTCGATGGTGGTCTTGACGGTCAAGCCGCCCTTAAAGAGCACGTCGGTCGAGAACTCCTGCTCCAGCAGCTGCTTAACATAGGCGACAAAGTAGGGCTGCGAGTATACGTCGACGCCGCTGCCCGAGATTTCGGTCACGTTGAGGGTGATGGGCTCGGCCTGTGCGGCATCGTGCTCCTCCTGCGTGATGTGGCCCAGGCGCAACATGTTGTCGAGGACCTTGTTGCGACGGGACAGCGCCAGGTCGGGGTTGACCGTGGGGTCGTACTGCGAGGGCGAGTTGGGAAGGCCGATGAGCAGCGCGGCCTCGCTCAGGGTGAGGTCGGCGGCGCTCTTGGACAGATAGGTCTCGGCTGCGGCCTCGATGCCGTAGGCGCCGTGGCCGTAATAGATGGTGTTGAGGTACATCATGAGGATCTCGTCTTTGGAGTACATGTCCTCCATCTTGACGGCGATGTAGGCCTCGCGCACCTTACGCTCGATGGTCGAGTCGAACTGCTCCTCCTGCAGGATGGTGTTGCGCACCAGCTGCTGGGTGATAGTCGAGGCGCTTTCGTGCCCGCCGCCGAGGGTTGCCACCGCAGCGCGCGCGATACCCCACAGGTCGATACCGCCGTGCTCGTAGAAGCGCTCATCCTCGACGTCAACGGTGCCCTGCAGCACGTAGGGGGAGACCTCGTCCTTGGTGATGGACTTGCGGTTTTGCGTGTAGAAACTCGCGATCTTGTTGCCGTTGCAGTCGACGATCTCGGTGGGCTCGCTCACCAGATACGCGTTGGCGTCGGTGTAGTCGGGCAGATCGGACAGCCAGCGGTTGACGTTGCCGACCATGCCGATGCCAAACGCCACGCCCGCAATCAGCAGAAAGCCCAAAAACGAGAGCAGGATTATGGGCAGGGCATGCGTCTTTGAACGGCTGCGTCCCTGTCGTTGGCGAGGACCCATATATTGACCTCCAGGTATGTCGTGCCGGACGGTAGATGTGCCGTCGAGGCAGGATGAACATAAGTTATTACACGATAAACCAAACGGGGCGCGCGAGGCCTCGTGTATGCTGGAAGACGGCATTTTTCAGAGTGAATGCATACCTTGGTAAGGAGTTTGCCGATGGCGATTCGGGCGATGGGGCCGAGCGGACAATACGAGACTGGATTGGATGCTGCCGGTGCGGCGCTGCCCGAGCTGCTGGCGCCGGCGGGCGGGCTCGACCAGATGCTTGCGGCCATCGCCGCGGGTGCCGATGCCATCTATGCGGGGTTGGGCGGCTTTAACGCCCGCGTGAGCGCGCATGGCTTTACGGATGACGAGTTTGCGCGCGGCTGCGCCGTGGCGCATGCCCATGGCGTGCGCGTGTACGTGACGCTCAACGTGTTCGTGTTTGACGATGAGTTATCCGACGCGGTGGCGTTGGGAGCTCATGCACTGGAGCTGGGCGCCGATGCTCTGATTGTCGCCGATGTCGGGTTGGCCTGCGCGCTGCGCGCGGCGATTCCCGGGGTCGAGATTCAC
>CABTAA010000194.1 GCA_902482615.1 uncultured Collinsella sp. | reverse complement strand
CCCAGCCATTAAAATTGAGCGCCCTGAGCCCATAACGGCCCAGGGCGCTTTCTTGTGGGCAAGCGGAGGGATTCGAACCCGCAAGGGTGCGAAGCTGAGGAAACGCGAAGCGTTTTCCAGCGCAGCACGCAAGGAGCGAAGCGACGCAGCGGCACGCGGCCGCCGAAAAGGCGGACGCGGAATCCCTCCGTCCCACAGCCGGCACTTGGGGACGTTCCTAAAGTGCCGGCACTAAAGGAACGTCTCCAAGTGCCGGCCTCCCAAAAATCTACCTTTAAAAGACAGGCGCCCCAGGCCCATAAGGACCAAGAGCGCCTTTCATCTAGAAAATATCAGCCCAGTTCCGAAAAGCGAGCCGCATGCAACAACCAGGTAACCACAGGCCCCGGGAGAGCGGGGACACCGGCTTAGGTTTATCGCGAGTTCCGCACGAACAGGAGGCCACGTGACCTCGATGTTTTGGACGTGACAGCGAGAGGGGTCCTGGTATGGCAAGGTGACGTGAAACAAGGCGGTGCTGACCTTCTGGTCGCGCCGCCGAAGTTGAACATCAGATTGCCGTGCCAGGGCCCCTCGCAGCGTCAAGAAGTCCGCCGTTCGGTAGAACGGCGGAATCTAATTGTTCAGCATGCGGTCGAAGCTTCCCGAGTCGCCATCCCGATAGTCGGCGGTCATCAGAATCTCCTGCGGAATGCGCCCGCCCTCGCGCAGCACGTTGCGGAACTGCACGCGCGTGACCATGGGCAGATCTTTGATCGTCGCTGCCAGGTTCTGCGGCACGCCCTGGTTGGCAGCCGCGGGCTCGCACTCGCCGCCGGCCTTCACGCGACGCTTATGCTCGGCGAGCATGGCGCGGTACATGCCAGCATGCAGGCGAATCTCAACCACATTGGCATTGCGAGTCTGCTCAACGATGCGCGCGCCCTCGCGATCGATATCGCCCACGTAGTAGACGTAGCTAAAGCGATAGCCAATCTCGGCCAGATAATCGTCCAAGGCATGCGAGACGCTCGCCTTGCATCCGCCGCCAAAAATCACGCCGCCCACCTTGATGCCAAAGAGCTTGGCGTGCTTGCGGCCACGCAGCAGCTTGACGATCTCGTCGTAGGTGTCCAGGTTCTCGACCATAATGAACGGCTTGTCGGCGCCCAGCGTAAAAAAGCCCGTAAAGTGCACGGGGCGATTGGGGGCGACCTTGATCGCCTGCATGCTGATGCCCTTTTCGGTCATACGCCTGATCAGGCGCTCACCGTGCTTGCCGTCAAAAGCCTTCTCGTCGTTAAAGATCTGGTAGGCACGCTGGCGGCGCGAGGCAACCGGCGTATCGGCACCTCGGTTCTGCTCGATCCAAGCCTGGATGATTGCGATTTCCTCGGCAATCTTGCGGTTGGACATCTCGTTGTGCTGAGTGCGCTGCGGAGCCTTTTTGCCGTCCTTGCCCTCGACCTTTACGATCTGTGTCTGCTGCTCCTTGATCTTGGAGAGCGCCATAGGCGTGGGGACAACCTTGAGCAGCTGCCTGCCTAAAACGCGGGCAAGGGCAAACGCCGAGACCTCACCGTGGACGGACGACTTGGGCTGCTGGGCAGCAGTATCTGCTGCGGCAGACTCCGGCTTCTTCTGAGACTTGCGCTTAGAATCGCCCTGGGAATTGCGCTCGTGCTTCGGCATAGACGCCTGCTTCTGCGGACGATCGAACTTGCTCTCCTTCGCCGGCTGGCGCTTAGGCTGCCCCGAAGAAACCTCGGCCTTCGCATCCTCGTTCTGCGGCGTGGTCTTCTCGGTTGCAGTCTCGGCATGGGAACTGCGGCCCCCACGATGGCGACGGCGGCGAGGCTTGCTCGACGCGCCCTGCTCCGCCTGCTCATCAGTAGGCTGCTGGCCCTTGGCCTCGGCATCAACCTCAAGCCGCGGCTCAACAGGCTTTTGCTCGCGAGCCACCGGCTCAACGGCCTTCTCGTCCTGGGTGGTCGAAACCGACTCGCCCTTCTCCTGACGCTTTACGGGATACGCACGTCCCGCAAAACCGCGGCCGGGACGACACGAACCCGGAGCCTTCTTGGCAGACTCCTCAACATCGTCTGCAACCTCAGAAGACTCTTCAACCTCACGCGCGGCATCCTGCTGTGCAGTCTTAAAGTGAGCACCGCGACGACGCTTGGGCTCTTGGGCCTCCACGGGCTTTTGCTCCCTCGCGGGCTTCTGCGACTCGGCAGCAACCTCGGTCTCAACAGCCTCAACATCCGTCTCACCCTTTTGAGCAACGGCGCGACGGAAGCGCTCCTGCTGGGCGCGGCGTTGCGCATCGCGCTTGCCACCCCCGCCAAAACCGCCGCGTCCTGCCTTGGCCGTAAAGGCACGCACGACGTTCTCATCGAGCAACTCATCGGTATCGACATGCTCACGCGGAGCAGCTTCTTCCACAGCAGGCACGTCAGCGGAATCCTCGACGACAAAATCTTCGACGGACTCGGCAGGCTGCTCCTGGACATCGCGGATCTCGGCATTGATGGTATAGAACGCCGGGCGCCCGTTAATGCCGCTACCCTCGATCTTGGTCACGATCTTTGCCGCGATAAGCTCATCGCGCATCGCCTTGGTGTCGCACTCCTTATCGACGGAGCGGAAAATCTGCGCCAGCGCACTCGACTTAATCTTGAGCGCCTTGCGGCAAAGCAGGTCGTAGGCAACCAGCTTGGCACGCTCAGCAGAAAGCGACGTCTGGCTGCTCAGGCGCTCAGCCAGGGCATCGACATTATTTTGGTTATCGGAATATACCGTCTTGGCCACGGGGCCCCTTTCATATGCACACATATACGTCTATATGGTACAACGCGCGCCCTTATCCACGCAAAACATCTGCGAGAACACTCGAGCGTCACCCGCTTTTGCATGAAAAAAGACCGAGCCCGCAAAGTCGCGGACCCGGTCTTTCCGAGTCATATGGATGAGAGATTCAACCCGTCCGACCGACTAGGCCTTGGCAGCCTCGGCATCGGCAGGAGCCTCAGCGGCAGCGGCGCGGCCGTACTCGGCCTTGCCCATCTCGGACCACTCGGGCTCCTCGTCAGGCATGGAGCCAGCCTCCTTGCCGAAGAACTCCTTGAGGCAGTTGACGGCGACGATGAGGCCCAGGACCATCAGCAGGACGGCAAAGACGAGCTGCAGGCCCTTGGTGGCGGCGACGGAGACGGCGGCCG
>CABTAA010000193.1 GCA_902482615.1 uncultured Collinsella sp. | reverse complement strand
CGGGGTGAGCTCGGCGCGGGCCTCGGCTCGAACGGCCTTGCGCGCCATGCGCTCGTCGTTCATGAACTCCCAAAAGCTGATGGCGATGATACCGCCTGGGCGCGTCTGCCGCACCAGGGCGTCGAGCACGCGTACGCGGTACTCGCATGACGGTACGTGGTGCATAAAGCCAAAGCAGACCGAGATGTCGGCGAGTGGGGCGTCGAAAAGCACGTCGGGCGTCTCGGCGGGGTTGAGCTTCATGAGAGCGTCGAGCACGTCGAGTTCCTGGAAGTGCAGGTTGGGAATGCGCAGGGCGTGGCCGCGTGCATCGATAGCCAAATCCTGACACGAGTCGACACCATAGAACTCAAACGGGCAGCTGGCATCCGCCGAGGGGTTTGCGCCGTCGACGCCCTTGGCGGCAAGTGCGCCGCCGGCGGCAAAGTTCTCGAATCGCATATTGCCGCAGGCAAGATCGAAGACGCGGACGGGATGCTCGATCGTGGCGACGTCGAGCTGCCCGAGTGCGATATCCATGGTGCGCACCCAGCCGGGCCACGGGGCCTGGCGCGTATCGGAGAAGGAGGCGGAGTGCTCGCGATAGAACGTGTTGTTGAGCTGGATGAGCGATGAGGCGAAATCGCGGTTCACGGCGCGGAACTCCCTCCGTTGGCGGTGCGGAATAAACAGTACGACCATACTACCGTTAACGCTGCAACGGGGACAACCAAGCTACGGGTCATTGCTTTGTTTGGACACATTTCCGCAGCTCATATGCACCCGCAACCGCCGGTTGTCAAAAATCTCACTAGAATAGGTGGCATGCTTTTGGCGGTGGCGGATACATTTTTAACTGTGCAAGGCGCCTTAAGAACAAAAACGGTCCGGCGGCACGGCTGGCATCACATAGGAGGAACCATGAATGTAGAAACTGCGCAGCGGCTCGCCGACCTTCGTCGCAGCAAGGGTTTTAGCCAAGAAGGGCTTGCACGAAAGCTGGGACTGTCGCGCCAGGCGGTCAGTAAATGGGAGCGTGCGGAGAGCTCGCCCGATACCGAGAATCTGATCTCGCTTGCCAAACTCTATGGCGTGAGCCTGGACGAGCTGCTCAATCCGAGCGATGAGATCGAGGACGATATCGAGTTTGAGAACGAGGACCGCGCCCGTCAGCGCGAGGCCGAGGCGGCGGAGCGCGCCCGCACCCATGAGGCGGCGGCACGCGCCACAGAGGCAGCTACGCAGGCAAGTGATGCCGCGGCCAAGGCGGCGCAGGCGGCAAGCTGGAGTGCGCAGGCCGCCAATGCCGCTACGGCGCAGGCGACGAGTGGCACCGCGGTTGGCTCGACTCCGGTGAAGGGCCCGTTCCAGTCGTTCCCGTATTGGGCCGTGTGCTGGCTGCTGTTCTTTTTGCTGATGTTTCTGTTTGGTGCCGGCCCCTTTGCCGCGCTGATCTTCTTTACGATTCCCATCTATCACTGGGTGGCGCGTGCACTCGATGGTGATTGGGCGCGCGGGGATATTCAGGTTGGTCCGGCGTCGGTGGCGATCAAGGCCCAGGGGAAGGATGCTTCTGCGGAACCTGATGCTGACGTGGCTACCACGACCACCGCTGAGCCATGTGCCAAAGAGGGTGACGAATGATGAAGCTTTCGCATGAATCCAAGGTACGCCTGGGTGTTGGCATCGGAGCGTTTGTGCTCATTGTTGGGCTTGTCTTTGGCGTTTCGCGGACATTGATTCATTTTGATGGCCCGTGGGATCTCGACGATGCTGTATCCGGCCTGTCTGGTATGGACGATGTGGTGGACGAGGGCGATGTTTTTGATGACGGTATTTACTCCGCTCAGTCTCAAAAGCTTTCGAGTGAAACCTTCGATGCCGACTCATTCCAGTCCCTTGACCTGGATGTGACGTCGGGTACGGTCGATATTAAGTACGTTTCCGATGGACCGGTGCGTGTCATCGAGAGTGGTCGCGTTGCAAAAGGAGTAACTGCTTACGATGCTGCCACGCAAAATCTGGCCGAGATTAGGGGCTCTACGCTCAAGATTAACCAGTTCGACTGCGATGACGAGCGCGCCATTGACCGCACGGTTACCGTCGAACTGCCGCGCGAAGTTGCCGATAACATGGTGGGTATTACAGCGAATGTAAGATCGGGTGACCTGACGGTCGCGGGCATTGCGTGTCATGACCTCAACCTGACTTTGGACTCTGGAGACGTTGAGTTTACGGGCACCGTGACCGATACCCTGAATGCCGAGGTCGGTTCGGGCGATGTTACGTTCGAGCTCTACCAGGCCCCCGCGAAGTCGATGGACGTGAGTGTGGGCTCGGGCGATGTGGAGATGACGGTTCCGAACTCGACGGGCTTTAAGGCGAGCCTCACCTTGGGCAGCGGCGACTTCGAGAGCGATTTCCTTCCGCTTGGCTACGACGGCGAGACCATTTTGAATCTTGAATTCGATAACGGCGATAAGTCTGCTACGTATCGTTTTGAGGTCGGTTCGGGCGACATGTCGTTTGATCCGGAGTGACATGCGGTTTTCGGAGATTGGTACATATAGGCATGCTCTTTGATGGAGGCGTCGGAGCCGTGACGGGCTTCGGCGCCTTTGCCTTTACAATGGGGACATGGAACAGATTATCTTGAACATACTCGAGGCTCTGCGTCGCGACGAGACCGTGGACGACAAGGCGCTCGTCAAACTGATACATGCCGAGGCGCGCCGTGAGGGCGCCGACAAACGCGATTTGGCCAAGCGCCGTCTGCTGCCGTTCTACCAGCGGGTTAAACGCGAGGAGCCGGCTCGGTGGGCTGCGTGGAATGTCGATTCCGATCTGGAACGTCAACTGCTGCAGGCGCTGCGTATGAAGCCGCGCCGCACGGCTTCGGGCGTGGCGACCATTACCGTCATCACCAAGCCGCTGCCGTGCTCGGGCGATTGTCTGTTTTGCCCCAACGATCTGCGCATGCCCAAAAGCTATCTGCACGCCGAGCCGGCGTGCGCCCGTGCGGAGCAAAATTGCTTTGACCCGTATCTGCAGGTGAGCGCTCGTCTGACCGCGCTTTCGCAGATGGGGCATGCAACCGACAAGATCGAGCTTATCGTTCTTGGTGGTACCTGGAGCGACTATCCACAAGGGTATCAGGCATGGTTTATGTCGGAGCTCTTCCGTGCACTCAATGATGATGCGGTGGCGGGCGTGGCGGCCAACCCCATGTTG
>CABTAA010000192.1 GCA_902482615.1 uncultured Collinsella sp. | reverse complement strand
GCCTGTCCGCACCGCGCTCGCCGTAAAGTATTGAGACAGCCCCGTAAACCAACTATGCGCGTAGCTCGCGTTGTAGGCACCAAAGCAGCCGGGAATATTGATGCCCTTGGGGCACGGCATGCAGTAGCCGCACCCCGTACAGGGCACGCGATTCGATTTCTCAAACTCTCCCAGCACACGCGCGATGGTATCGAGCTGCTCTGTTGTCATCGAATCCGGCAGTGCGCAATCCGCCAATGCCGCGTTCTCGTCCACCTGCGCGGTGTCGGTCATGCCCGAAAGCAGCATCGTGACTTGAGGATGGTTCCACACCCACGAAAGGCCCCAAGCAGCCGGCGTCTTCAGATACGGATCGCGTACGTCATCGAGCACGGCGCGGGCCCGCGGAGGCAGCTTGCCCGCCAGGCGTCCACCCAAAAGCGGTTCCATCACAAACACCGCGAGCCCGCGCTCGGCAGCTGCCATGAGTCCCGCCGTTCCTGCTTGGTAGCGCTCTCCAGCGTAGTTGTACTGGATCTGGCAAAAGTCCCAGTCATACGCGTCAAGCATCGTGAGGAAGTCCGCCGCACTGCCGTGGTACGAAAAACCTATCTGGCGAATACGCCCCGCAGCCTTTTGGTGCGCAATCCAGTCCTCGATACCCAACGCTGCCACGCGCTCCCACTGCGCGGGCGAGGTGATGTTGTGCATGAGGTAGTAGTCGATATGGTCAGTCCGCAAACGGTGCAGTTGCTCGTCAAAAAAGCGGTCGAAATCCTCCGCGCATTTGCACGAAGCATGCGGCAGCTTGGTTGCGAGCAAAACCTGGTCGCGCAAGCCCAGGCGCTCAAGCGACGCACCCACGCACGCCTCGTTGCCGGGATAGAGATAGGCCGTGTCCAGGTAGTTAATCCCCTGCTCCACCGCACGGGAGATGATAGCGTCGGCGGTCTTCGCATCGGGGTGTCCCGGCGCACCGGGAAACCTCATGCAGCCCAGACCCAGAGCGGATATTCGGTTACCACTTTTGGGGTCAACGCGGTATTGCACGGCCCCTCCCTTCGCCATCAGCGCCCCGGCAAGGCGAAACACAATGGTCACGCGGCCGAAACATCGTGGAATCGCAATCGAGAACGTATCGTAACGCAGCAGAAATCGAGCTGTCACGGAACCGCTTTAACATCAGCAAAAAGCCCGATGAAAGGAGGCGAGCGTGACCACGCGTGAGGACGCCCACCCCTACCCCGGCGAACAATACATCCTCTCGGTCGACCGTTACCAGATCGAGGTCATGGACCATCTGGACGAGCTTCCCGCCACGGGCGCCGTCATCTTCTGCACCTTCCCTAAGGTCCGCGATGGTGTCGGATACCCCGCACGCGTTTTTGCAGTCTGCCCTGCAGCGTAAGTTCCCATGCGTTTGTTCTTCTAAATTCAGCCTCCGGTGCACGCTTCATGCCCCAGCGGCATACAATCCATCAGGCGCCCCGCACGCGGGCGCCTTTTTGTGAGGAGATGATTCACATGCAGATCAACAAGGTCGCCTTTATCGGCAAGGGCGGCGTGGGCCTGCTCTACGGCAGTATGATTGCCAAGACCCTCGGCAACGATGCCGTCGAATACGTCATGGATGATGCTCGTTTCGAGCGTCACGCGAACGACGCGCTCACCATCAACGGCGAACCCTGCGAGCTCACGTCCGTCCGCGCCAGCGAGGCAACGCCTGCCGATCTGGTCATCCTGACGGTCAAGACCACCGGTCTCGACCAAGCACTCAAGACTATGGAGCGCGTCGTGGGACCCAACACGCTCATCGCCTCGCTGTGCAACGGCATCACGAGCGAGCAAAAGATTGCCGAGCGCTTTGGCTGGGAGCATACCGTCCTGGGTATCTGCCAGGGCATGGACGCCGTGTTCCTCAACGGAGAGCTCACCTTTACCAACACTGGCGAAATCCGCTTTGGCGCGGCGGCCGGTACGGATCCCGCAACCATCACCGCAATTGACGAGCTCTACACGCGCTGCGGTATTGCCCATACCGTCGAGAGCGACATTGCGCACAGCATGTGGGCCAAACTCATGCTCAACGACGGCATCAACCAGACCTGCATGGCCTACGGCGGGACCTACGGAAGCGCCACGGAGCCCGGCTCCGAGCAGCGTCGCTGCTTTGTTTCCGCCATGCGCGAAACGCTTGCGGTCGCCAACGCCGAGGGCGTTAAGCTGACCGAGGCAGACCTGACGCAGATGGTGCATCTCATCGAGGGAATCGACCCCGCCGGTATGCCCTCGATGGCTCAAGACCGCATCGCAAGGCGCAAAACCGAGGTTGACGAGTTCGCGGGCACCATCTGCCGCCTCGCAGCCAAACACGATATCCAGGCGCCGCAAAACGAGTGGCTCTATCAGCGCATCCGCGATATCGAGAAAAGCTGGTAGCGCCAACACGCTGCATTTAACAGCCTTAAAAGCAAAGCCGCCGCAAGGGAACCTTTCCCCTGCGGCGGCTTTTATCTTCGTCTATGACCAGCAGCCAATCTCACGACAGTTAGCGTTGCGACTCCGGCACCACGTCCTCGTCATCGCGGCAAAGAACCACGCCCGCGCTTCCCAGCAGGGCGGCTGCGATCAGCGCGCCAGCCACGATTGGAGCAGCCCCGCATGACCCCTGCATGCCCGCAATGAGTGCGGCCGTAGGACCAAGGCAGCCAAGCACCAATGCGACGGCGGCAACCGCGATATCTCGAGCGTTCACAAGATCACTTCCTCCAAGAGAAAGACCTTATTTCTCATGAACCAGTGTGCCCTGCGCCCATATGCGCGGCGTACTGCCACGGTAAGCGCTCTGTTAGCTCAAGCATGCACAAAAAGCGTACGCCTTTACGTTGCCCAAAGGCTCAGTGAAGACGCCCGCCCGTCATGTCCTAATGGCTTACGGCAGATTACCAACCGGTATAGTAGTCGGTGGTTCCGGCTGCGCAGCCGGAGTCATAGACCTTGCACTCGCCCTTGGAACCGGTAAACGTGGAGCCCTGAGCCTTATCGCCCGCGGCCACGACGTAGTAACCATCGGAATCGCGCCAAAAGCCCTCGGCGTCCTGCGTCCACTCGCCCGTGCGGTGGTGATACAACACGTTGCTGCTGTAATAAGTCTCGCGGCGGCCGTTATAGTTATTGACGCCGCTCGAGCGCGTCAGGCCCGAGCCGTTCGCGTAATACGCAGCTGCCGTAT
>CABTAA010000191.1 GCA_902482615.1 uncultured Collinsella sp. | reverse complement strand
GGCGCTACCATCCGTACCGCATTCTGCGGCCCCTGCTTCGGCGCAGGCGACACTCCGGCACATGGCAGTCTGGCTGTCCGTCATACCACGCGCAACTTCCCCAACCGCGAGGGTTCCAAGCCGGGCAATGGCCAGCTGAGCGCCGTGGCCCTGATGGACGCTCGCTCCATTGCGGCGACGGCTGCCAACGGCGGCGTCCTGACGCCGGCGACCGACCTGCCCGAGGAGACTTGGGACGAGGCCTGCGAGTACACCTTTGACGACGCGCCGTACAAAAAGCGCGTGTATTGGGGCTTTGGCAAGGCGGAGCCTGCCGACGAACTGGTCGAGGGTCCCAACATCAAGCCGTGGCCCGCGATGGAGCCCCTCGGCGACGATATCCTGCTCAAGGTGTGCTCTAAGATCATGGACCCGGTCACCACGACTGACGAGCTCATTCCTTCGGGCGAGACGAGCTCCTTCCGCTCCAACCCGCTGGGCCTGGCAGAGTTTACTCTCAGCCGCCGCGATCCGGCCTACGTGGGTCGTTCCAAGGAGGTCGACGCGGTGGAAAAGCGCCGCGTTGCCGGCGAGGCAGCAGGCGACTTGGCGGCGCTCGATGCCGAGCTTGCCGGCGTGTTTGAGGCACTGGCCGGCGCCGGCGTCGCGGCCGATGCCAAGGCGACCGAGTACGGCTCCATGCTCTATGCCAAGAAGCCCGGCGACGGTTCTGCCCGCGAGCAGGCCGCGAGCTGCCAGCGCGTCATCGGCGGCCTGGCAAACATCGTCCACGAGTACGCCACCAAGCGCTATCGCTCCAACGTGATGAACTGGGGCATGGTGCCCTTCCAGATGGAGGCCGAGCCCAACTTTGAGGTGGGCGACTACGTCTTTGTGCCGGGTATCCGCGCCGCGCTCGACGGCGATCTGAGGGGCATCGCCGTCTACGTTGTGCGCGCCGACGGCACGGTTGAGCAGATTGAGCTCTATATTGCCGATATGACGGCAGAGGAGCGTGCCATCGTCAAGGCCGGCTGCCTGATCAACTACAACAAGTTCAAGGCCGCTGCCGAGTAACTCTGCTGTACGCCCCGGCCACACCTTTCCCTCGTGCTCACGCGCTTCGCGAGGGTCGCCCGAGGGAAAGGTGTGGCCGGGGCTACCGCGACGTTCTCGTTGGGTCTTGAGGGGCGCTAATAATTGACCGGGACCATCACAAAGTTGCCTGCCCGGCGGGTCCTTATTTCGATGGGGTCCAGGTTATTTCATCGTCAAATAGCCAAGTGCGTGCCGAGCCACTGTTGCGCGCTGTCTGCGGATCGGGCTCGCAGGTTTGTTCGTAGGCATCCTCGGTACACCGATCCATAAAATCGACGACTGCCGTCTGGTCGCCCTCCATGACGTAGATTACGTCGCCATCCGAGATATAGACCCCCGGTCCTTCATTGTCCACGCAGCCGGGGTCGTATGAGACGTTGCACAATTTGCTCCCGTTTGCCGCATCGAGCTCAAGGGTCGAATAATATCCGCCAACCATTTGGCCATTCTTGGCTCGATATATTGCGGCGCCGTACCACCGCTTAAACGTCTTGCCTTTGAGTAAACTGGTTGCCTTGCCGATAAGCTGCTCATCTTTGGTGTAGCGTCTGGCCCCAAGTTCGATGCGGGGATAGTTGCTGACACCAAGCGCTGCGGGCGTACCGTCAAAATCGACGGTGACCGAATCGGGTTTGACGATATCGGTGAGGACCTCGATGGGATAGCTTACGGTCTCAACCGCCGCCTGCGTCGCAGAGGCGGGGAGAAATGCGAGATAGATAATTCCTACGCCGACTGCGGTAATCGCAAACGCTAAGACGAGCAGGCCGATATAGGTGGAGCGTTTCACGGCGGGTACCTCGCAAATAGTATGCATTCATTAAGATAAGTGATACCAGCTTACGACAATCTTCAAAAGAAAGCGATCGATCGAAATGACGGGGTGAAAAGGCCCTATTGGGCTTCGATTTGACCTCTAATAGAAATATTTGCCCCACTCATTCTGGGCGTGAGGTCAATAATTGAGTCCACGAGTTTTGAGCGATACTCTTCTCACTAAACTCACTATTTTCACTATAAGCACTATAGATATGATAGGGGGACGACGAGAACAATGTGACGTGCGATAGCTAAGCCGTTTAAGCCGGACTCTGACCTTGAATCTCTGCCTCTATCTGTGCGAACGGGCTATTGTCGGTTCTCGATTCCATCGCTGCGCTTTCGTTGGGTCTTGAGGGACGCTAATAAATGGACTTGCTTGATGCCACCTCTGTTAATGGGGCGGCTTCTTTTTGTCGAAAACCACCACATTGGGAACAGGCACCTTTGTGGTGGTTCTCGGTTTGTCTCGACTTGTAACATCTTGGCCGCTAAAAGTGGGCCTGGTGTTACAGATTTAGATTTTCGATTCGGGTGTCTTCTGTTCGTCTCGATTTGTAACAGATAGAGCTCTATTTGCCGAGTAGATGTTACAGATTGAGACGGTAGCGCACCTGTGCGGCGGCGGGCCGACATCTTTACCCCTATCTCTCAATCACTCAGAAAATCTTATATATAGAGACTTAGATTTGTGTATAAGATCGCGCAAAGCTGGCAACAATACTTCTCGAACAACGTGAAGCCGCCCCGTAGGGCGGCCACCCCAAGAGAGGTGATTCCATGAGAATCGATAAGCTAGCAATGACGTCGCGCGAGGCGTTGCAGACCGCCATGAGCACGGCCGCTGACGCGCAGGCCGGCGCGGTGGAGCCGATTCACCTGCTGTCCGCCCTGCTTGGTGCCGGCGAGCGCAATATCTCCGTGATTATCGAGCGCATCGGTGCCGACCCGGCTCAGCTCGCACGCTCCACGCAGGATGCCATCGACCACGCGCCCAAGGTTTCGGGCGAGGGCCAGCAGATAGGCCTGTCCAACGAGCTCGTCCGCGTCATCGAAAAGGCCGAGAAGAAGGCCACCAAGATGGGCGACAGCTTTATGGTGACCGAGCATCTGCTGATGGCGCTTGCCGAGGACAAGGGCGAGGCCGGCCGCGTTCTGTGCGACGCCGGCGTGACCAAGGAGCGCATCGAGCAAGTCTACGAGGAGCTACGTGGCGATGATCGCGTGACGTCTGCCGAGGACAAGACGCAGTTTGAGGCGCTGGAGCAGTACGGACGCAACATCTGCGACCTCGCCAGCGCCGGCAAGCTCGACC
>CABTAA010000190.1 GCA_902482615.1 uncultured Collinsella sp. | reverse complement strand
ACGAGGCGCCCAGCGCGGTCGCGATATCGCGCGCACCCGAGCCGGTCACCGCAACGCGCAGCGACTCATGGGGAAAGCGCTCGGCGAGCTCGCCGAGCATGGCGCGCACGCTCGCTGCCTGACACGCCCCGTGGCGTCGATATCTCCACCACGCCTCGGTCATATCCTCGTGCATCGCGTAAACTTTGGTCGTCGTCGACCCTACGTCCAGTCCTACTAGCAACGCCATAATGCTCCGTCTCTCGCATTTTTCCTGCTAGAGATATACCACTCTACGTAATACAACAGACTGTTGTATTTAAACTCCGTATAAAAAGCGGCTGCCGAAACGCTTCAGCAGCCGCCGAATGCACCAACAGATTGTCTGCGCGCTAGCACGTCGGGCAACGGAGCAGCACGGGCCCTCCGGTCATGCGCACCGCTCGCGCCCGCGATGTCGCCGAGCGAGCTATCCACGCTTAGGGCTCCAACCAAGCAAGTCGCCCGCGCTCAGCAGGTCCCTAAGCGAGCTACTCGCACTCAGAAGCCCTAGCCTGCTCCAAGAGCTCAGCATGCTCCTCCTCGAAAACCGTCCCCACAGGGAAGGCGCGACGGAAGACGAAGCGGGAAATCGGACCGGCTACTAAAAGGTTCCACGGCAGCGCCATCACAAAATTATGCGGGATGTTGATCATCCAGATCGCGGGCACGGAATACAGGTTCGCAAGGATGCCGCCGGGCATGTGCGTCAGACCCTCGCACGCGCCGTAAAGCGACATGATGATGACCATGGGAACGACCATGCAGGAGCTGACGGCGAGCGTCATGGCAAGTGGTGAGCTCTTGCCCGGCGTGACCAAGTACTTAAAGGCGAAACCCTTGGCGAGCGGGCTGGCGACGAACCAGTCACAGCACATGGCAAAAATGTAGGCAACGGGGAAGCCGAGCCACGCAGCGGCAACGACCTCGCCGTTGATGGCCCCGTGCTGCAGGGCAACGTTGTAGATGCTCATCCAGAGCACCATGCAAAAGCACATGATAAAGGTGAACAGCAGGCTCTCTCGTTTGTTGATAGGCATAAAGGGCAGATTCCTCTCTGTGTTGTGCCGCGGCGCCACGCAACAAAAACGGGCGGGCAAGATGGAGCTGTTGGAACTTCATCTCGCCCGCCCGTGGTACGCGCGTCTGCGACTACTTATGTGGTGGAACCAGCCTAGCACGAAACGCATGCGCTTCGTAAGCGTTGAGTTTATGAAGATGCAGGGCACCGATAATCCCCCGACCCCATAAGTTGCGGTGGAATACGGACTGTTTTGACCCTTTAAGCAGCAATTCAGTCCCTATTTCACCGCAACTCATTTGGTGCAAAGTAACCTGTCCCCCTTGTACCAATTAGCTGGTGTGGCGCCAGCGAGGGTCGGTGAGCGTACGCGCCACACCCAGTCCAACGGGCAGAAACGCTACGATGAGCACTGCGCGCACAAACCAGCCGAGCATATTGACCGTGTCGAAGGTGCACATGTAATACATAGAGCGATAGAGATACAAGCCCGGCACCATAATGACAATCGAAGGCACCGTGAGGGCGATGCGCGGGTAGGTGAGCTTGACTTCGGCCAAGCTTGCCAGCAGACCCGATACCAGCGCGCCGATAAACGCTGCTGCCTCGGGAGGCATTCCCGTGCTGAGGCCCAGGAAGGGAATCATCGTCGGCGCATCGACAAGGGTCAGACGCAGGGTATTGGACACGGCGCCGATCAGCCCAGCTGCCGCGGCCATCTTTACCGGGCTGTTGAACATCACCGAGAAGCCGAATACGCCAACGAAGCTCATCACCACGCGCAGGAGCGTAAGAGCAAGCGGCGAAAGGCCGAGCGGCGCAAAGTCGTCCGGCGCCAGGCCAACACACTCGGCAACCATCCAACCTACGAGCGTCGCCATCACGATAATCGATACGGCATATGAAAGGCGCTCGATACCGCTTCGCATGTCGAGCTTAGCGATGTCGAGGCCTGCCGTAATGAGCGGAAAGCCGGGAATCACAAAGAGCATCGCGCCGATATAGCCTTCTTGGTGCGACATTGCCCCCGGTATGACCTGACCAAGGCCGAGCAATGCCAGCAGATACGAAACGCAAGCGAGCGCAACGCCGGTCGTCAGCGCGCTGAACTGACCAAGGCCTTGCCTGAGAATATGGGAGCGGGCAAAGTTGCCGACACCCGCGCCCACGAACGCGCATGCCATCTCAATAGGACCGCCACCAAGTAAAAAGACAAAGGCACCACAGGCGCAGGCCGCCGCAAGGCCCTGTTGCCAAGGCGCGTAATCAGGTTTTGAACTCTCAACGGTCTTGAGCATCTCGTGATACTCGTGCACCGTGAAGCGACGACCATAGGTCTCGATTTCCTTGAGGAAACTCTCCATCATCCAAATGCGATGGGTATTGACGCCGGTTGTGGGCAGGCTGACGACCTCGTTAAAGCAGTGGCCATCTTCGATGCAGGTACACTCAAACGACAGGAGACTCAAGTCGACGTGAATCGTGACGCCGAGTACGGCGGCGACGCGATTCATGGTATCGCGAACACGCCAGGCACCCGTTCCGCTCGCGAGCATAAGCATACCGGTGCGGCAGATGATGGATGATTTATCGGTGAGCGGCGCATCGACGGCAAGTTCATCGCCTGCCGTCACGATCTGGTGCCAGTCAGTTTTCATATGGAGCGCGCCGGCACGGACACCGTGGTGCATGGGGGCTCTCGAAAGCAGCGAGTTAAGGCGCGAAGACTGTGGGGACTCCGTTGATTCGTCCTCAACCTCATCAGTCTCTTCATCGACCAGATCAAAGGAATCAAGCGGCGCTGGCTCGCGGCGGTCGATCAGCTCCTCGTCCTCATCATCAAAGTAGTTGAACTGATCGAGCATGTCCTCTTCAATCGCGCGCTCGCTCGCATCGTCCATCCCGGTGCTCCCTTCCTATCGACTAACCCCCATCCTAAACAGCGACGGCTAAAGGAAACATAAAAGAGACGGCTGTCATGCGAGCCATGCGCGCAATAGCCATTGAGTAGTCATTGGGGACGTTCTTGAATGACTAGTCGTTTAAGAACGTCCCCAACGACTAGTCCAATGACTACTCCGACAACGTCGATGTATTGGCAACGCCAGCGAGCGGGTCGCATTTGTGACAAGGTGACGTGAAACGAAAGGGCGCTGACCTTCTGGTCGCGCCCTTGAAGTTGAACGTCAGATTGTCCA
>CABTAA010000189.1 GCA_902482615.1 uncultured Collinsella sp. | reverse complement strand
AGACGGTCCGCGTCGGCTGGCTCGTCAACAACGAGGGCTTCCAGGACGGCACTCCCGGCGAGCGTCTCTCGGGATGGGGCTACGAGTACCTCCAGACCCTGTCGTACTACACGCCCGGCTGGCGGTACGAATACGTCACCGGCACCTTCACCGAGCTTATGGACATGCTCGAGGCGGGCGAGATCGACCTCATGCCCAACATCTCCTACTCCGAGGAACGCGCCCAAAAGCTGCTCTTTTCCTCGAACCCCGAGGGCACCGAACGCTACTACATCTACGCCAGGCCCGATCGCGACGATCTGGCCAAGGGTGACCCCCAAGCGCTCCAGGGCCTTACCATCGGCTACAACCCCGGCGTTATGCAAACCTTCGTTGGCCAGCAGTGGCTCACCAACGAAGGAATCGCCTGCACATACAGGGAGTATGACGGAGACTCCGCTCTCTTTGACGCGCTCGCAAACGACGAAGTCGATGCCGTCATCATGAATGACACGATCTCGTCGCCCAGTGCCTCCCCCATGTTCTACATTGGTTCGAGCGACTACTACTTTGCCGTTCCCAAAAGCCGCCCCGACCTGATGAACGACATCAATGCTGCCATGACGGCAATCGCCCGCGTCAACCCACGCTATAACGACGAAGTCAAATCTAGCTACTCGACCCAAAACAGCGGTTCATCATCGCTCAACGGCCCCGAATGTTCCTGGCTCAAAGCAAATGACAACACCATCACGCTCGGCTACATTACGGGCAAACTCCCCTACTGTAACGAAGACAAAGACGGCGAAATGGAAGGTTCGCTCGCATCTCTTGCGACGACGCTGCACGATAAATTTGGCATTACGGTCAAAACCGTCGCCTTTGATAGCTACAAGATGATGTCAAAGGCCCTGTCAAAGGGAAGCATAGACGTTGCGCTGCCGGTATACCGAGATTACTGGTTTGCCGAGCAAACAGGCGTTGTGCAGTCGGTATCGTTGGGGACCATGTCCCTCACCGCCATCCACACCGGCAGCAACCTGAACAAAGACCTTCAGAGCATCGCCTGTACCAAATCATCGCTTATCAACCAAAATGCACTTGAAAGTCTGTTCCCCACAGCGACCGTAACCGAATACCAATCCGACGATGAAGCGTTCGACGCCCTCAGGAAGGGAACGGTGCACTGCATCGTCGCTCCCAGTTCACGCGTAAAAACCATCGGCGACCGTTATGATCTCGAGGACTGCGAGACGGTCGAGCTCCCTGACACCTGTGAGCTCTCGTGCTGGATTTCTCGTGGCAAGCCCGAACTGCTGGGAATCATTAATAAAGGCATCATCAATGCCGGCGAATCGCTCTCCGCCAGCAGCTACTCCTCAACGTCGTACACGGCACAGGAATCGGACACGTTCCAGTTTCTCTACCGCAACCGCGCCGCCATTGTGACTGTTATCATCTGCATTTTGCTCACCAGCATCGTCATCCTTGCCTGGTCGCTTCAACGTGCGCAGAAAGAACAGCGGAAAGCCGACGCCGCCAACGCCGCTAAGACGGCATTCCTCACGCGCATGAGCCACGACATCCGTACGCCGCTCAACGGCATCCTGGGCCTTATCGAGATCGAGGAATTGAAGGAAGGCGATATCCAGGTCGCCCGCGAGAGCCGTGCCAAGGCGCGCGTTGCCGCCAATCACCTGCTCTCACTGATCAACGATATCCTCGAGATGGGCAAAATCGAAGACCGCAAGCTAACACTGGAACATGTGCCTTTTAACCTCAAAGAGCTCTGTGACGATACGCTGGTGCTGTGCAAGCTCCGCGCATCCGATAACTGCATCACCATGCAGGACAATAGTCTGCCGTACGCCACGGGACCATACATGATCGGCAGTCCCACCCATATCCGACAGATCATGATCAACCTGTTAGACAATAGCATTAAGTACAACAAACGCGGCGGCTCCGTCACCTTTAGCTCAAAGACCAAGCCACTCGATAACGGGCGCGTGCTCTTTTGCTTTAGCGTTTCGGATACCGGCATTGGCATGGCTCCCGAGTTTTTAAAGCATATCTATGAGCCGTTTGCCCAAGAAGGTGACGATGCGCGCAGCAAGTTCCAAGGAACCGGCATGGGTATGCCAATCGTCAAGTCGCTTATTGAACTGATGGGCGGTACGATTGAGATTTCGAGTGAGGTTGGCGTGGGGAGTACGTTCAGCGTCCAGATTCCGCTCGATATCGACAAGAACCCCCAGGCGCGGGCGAATACGGTCGAGAGAGCGCTCGACTGCTCGCTCGCCAACATGAACGTGCTGCTCGCCGAAGACAACGAATTGAATGCCGAGATTGCCCAGGCGCTGCTAGAATCCGAAGGCGTCGTGGTCACCCGCGCCGCCAACGGCAACGAAGCCGTCGATCTGTACCTGTCGCATCCCGCCGGCAGCTTCGATGCGATCCTGATGGACATTATGATGCCGGGCATGGACGGCTACGAGGCAACCCGCGCGATTCGTCTGAGCGAGAAGGTCGATGCAGCCGATATCCCCATCATCGCGCTCACCGCCAACGCCTTTGCCGAAGACGCCCAGGCGGCACACGCTGCCGGCATGAACGCTCATCTGTCCAAACCGATCGACTTTAACAAGCTCAAAAACATACTCGCCCGCATCAAGAAAAACGGATCCGTTTCGCTATAGTTTTTGCAGCAACCACGCACGACCAGAAAGGAAGCCAACGATGTTTAGGCCCTTACGTCGAAAGAAACGCGCCATCACCGACGAGGAAGCGCGCAAACTGCTCGCCACCTGCAAGCGCGGCGTCTTTGCCGTCAACGGCGACGATGGCTACCCGTACGCCATTCCCGTCAACTACTTCTTTGACGCCGAGCACGACAAGATTTATTTCCATGGCGCCAAGGCTGGCCACAAGGTCGACGCACTTAAGCGCGATGACAAGGTCTGCTTTACCGTTTACGGCAACGAGTGGTACCAGGACGGCGACTGGGCTCCCTACGTTATGAGTACCGTGGTCTTTGGCCGCTGTCGCCTGGCAAATGACACTCCCGCGTTTATCGAGGATAAAGTCCGCCAGCTCGCGCTTAAGTACTACCCTTCTGCCGAAGAAGTCGAAGAGGAAATCGCCAAGGACATTAAGGGCGTCCAACTCTACGAGATTACGATTGAGCATCTCTGCGGCAAGTAGATTCAAGAAAAGTAAGCCCCTCAGCAGGCCTCATCAATAGCAATATGGCTCGGTTCCAACCCACCTT
>CABTAA010000188.1 GCA_902482615.1 uncultured Collinsella sp. | reverse complement strand
TAGTGACTGGAGTTCAGACGTGTGCTCTTCCGATCTGGGCTCATGAGCATGACGTTCACGCCAAAGGGCTTATCCGTCTTGGTGCGCAACTCGTGAATCTGATCGCGCAGCCAGTTGGCGTCGGCATTCATGGCCGCGATGATTCCCAGCCCGCCGGCCTCGGACACAGCCGAGGCAAGCGAGGCATCGGCAATCCAGGCCATACCGCCCTGGAACACGGGCTTTTCGATGCCGAGCAGATCACAGAGAGGAGTCTTGAGCATCTCTACTTCTCCAATGCCGCCTCGACCGTATCGGCGAACTCGCCGACCGTCTTGGGGTTCTCCTCGGTATCGAGCTGGATGCCAAACTCGTCCTCGACGGCAACGAGGATCTCGACGGTGCCCAGGCTGTCGAGACCAATCTCCTCGAGCGTGGACTCGGGCTTCATCTCGGCATCGTCAAGACCAGCGGTCTCGCGGATAACGTCGCAAACGCGCTCGAAGGTCTTCTGATCTGCCATGGTAGTTCTCCTTTGGTTGTGCCCTAGGGCGTTTTTATTTCCTATGTGCGACTACTTCCAACGAAGCAGATAGCCACCTATATCCAGACCGGCGCCAAATCCAACCAAGGCGATCGTGTCGCCCGTGTGAAGTGCACCGGCGTTTGCCAGCCGGTCGAGGGCAAGCGGAATGCATGCGCTCGAAATGTTGCCGGTCTCGCGCAACGCGCGAACCACACGCTCGTCCGGCACGCCCAGACGCTTGACCGCCTGGCTCAGGATTCGTTCGTTAGCCTGATGGAATACAAAATGATCGATGTCCTCGACCGCGATACTCGCGTCGCAGGCGAGCTTGTTGACCGTGTCGCAGATGGCATTGACACCAAACTTGAACACGCGACGGCCGTTCATGGAAAGCACACTCTGGCGGTCCGAGGGAACCTTGAATGGCGAGGTGCCATCCAGCCCGGGAACGCGCAACGTCTCGACATCGGGTGCGGTCGAAAGCTCAACGGCAAGGGGATTCTCTCCCCCGGCCTCCATGACTGCAGCGCCCGCGCCATCGCCAAAGAGCACGCACGTGGCACGGTCTGTCCAGTCAAGCGCGCGCGTCATCTGCTCGGCCGCAACGACCAGCACGTGCCTGGCGCGACCGCGAGCGATATAGCCCTCGGCGACATCGAGCGCAAACACGAAGCCGGCACAAGCCGCCGAGACATCGAAGGCAGGGCACGTCGCGCCTAGTCGCTCAGCAACGGCACACGCCTCAGCGGGAACAAGGTGGTCACCCGTCGTCGTCGAGCAGACGATCAGATCCAGCTGGCTCGCGTCGATTCCGGACACCTGGAGTGCCCGCTCGCTCGCCGCTACGGCAAGGTCGTCAAGTGACTCGGTGGTGCAGACGTGGCGGCTCTTGATACCGGTGCGGGTAAAAATCCACTCATCCGAGGTATCGAGGAACTCAGACAGCTCGTCATTGGAAACACTGCGCTCAGGAAGTGCCGAACCTGTTCCAAGAATCGTGAAACCCATCACTAACCTCCTTTGAGTTGTTGACGTGTTTACATCGACCAAGAGAGGATAACGCATTTCAGTCTTTGTTGACGTGTTAACATTAAATTGTCCAAATGCGACAAAGGCTTCACATTGTGTTTATCTCTCGACACCATTGCGTCATTCACTTATTCAATAAGGAGGTAGCAGCCGCTATGGATGCCCAATTAACGATTGTCGACGTAACCGGATCGACCAACGATGACCTGCTCGAGGCAGGAAAACAGGGTGCGCCGCACGGCACAGGACTTGCTGCCCGCGCGCAAACGGCAGGACGCGGCCGGCGCGGCCACAAGTGGGATTCAACCGCCGGCAACCTATTGCTTTCGATTGTCCTGCGTCCATGCGTTAATCCCGCAAAGTACTCTGGTCTTGCCGCCGTCAGCGGCCTAGCGGTGCTCGAAGCACTCGAAAAGCAGGGTCTTGCAAACGAGATTGGCCTCAAATGGCCCAACGACCTGGTCGCGCGAGGACGCAAGCTCGGCGGCATTCTGGTCGAGGCCGCACGCGATAACGAAGGCAAACCTTTCGCCGTCTGCGGCATTGGCGTCAATGTGAACTATGTGCCCCAAGAGGTGCCCGATGGCGGCCTGCCGGCAATCGGTCTCTCGGACCTTAACGAAAACGTTCCTGCCGTCGACATGCTCCTCGATGAGGTCTATCACGCAGTCGTGAACGCTGTAGATGCGTGGGCAGAACGCCTCAACGCCATGGAAGAAGACGCCGGACCGCTCGCGCCCGTCCGCGATGACTATGTCGGTCACCTCAATTGGATCGGGGAGCACGTTATCGCCCGCTCCCCCGCTGGAGACGAGCTGGCACGAGGCATATTTAGAACGGTCGACGATTGCGGCCGCGCATGCATTGAGACCGAGAGCGGCTTGTGCGTCTTCCACTTCGAAGAAGCATCCTTGCGCCCCCTGAGCGAATAGGGCGCCGCAGCCGTCGGCACGGCAGACGAATTCGCTATCCCAAAATCTAAACTCAAAACAAAAGGGCCCCGCTACCGTAACGGCAGCGGGGCCCTTTAAGCTATGAGCGATATCGCTTAGAGCTTGATGTCGATGTCGACGCCAGCGGGGAGGTCGAGACGCATGAGCGAATCAACGGTGCCCGAGGTGGGGTCGAGGATGTCGATGAGGCGCTTGTGGGTGCGCATCTCGAACTGCTCACGGGAGTCCTTGTTCACGTGCGGCGAGCGGATAACCGTGTACAGGTTGCGCTCGGTGGGCAGGGGGACAGGACCGGAAACGCGAGCGCCGGTCTTCTGAGCGGTCTCGACGATGAGCTTCGCGGACTGATCGACGACCTCGTGATCATAGCCCTTGAGGCGAATGCGGATCTTCTGGGTAGCCAACTTAAACCTCCAAAGAGTGCGAGAGATGTTCTCGCAGGATTACGTAACAGGGAGCTCGAACTTAGGCGTTCTTGCTCATGACCTCGTCCACGATGGACTTGGGCGCAGGCTCATAAGAGTCGAACTGCATCGTGTAGGATGCACGGCCCTGGGTCTGGGAGCGAAGGTCGGTAGCGTAACCGAACATCTCAGACAAAGGAACCATGGCGTTGATGCGCTGGGCACCCGGGAGAGCGTCCATGCCCTGAATCATACCGCGGCGGGAGTTCAAGTCTCCGATAACGTCGCCCATGTATTCCTCAGGCACAATAACCGCAACCTTCATAATCGGCTCCAAAATAACGGGATCCGCCTTACGCATAGCCTCTTAGATCGGAAGAGCGT
>CABTAA010000187.1 GCA_902482615.1 uncultured Collinsella sp. | reverse complement strand
AGGTGTCGACGATGATCTTGCGGCCGGTGAGGCCCGTGTCGCCCATGGGGCCGCCCACGACAAAGCGACCGGTGGGGTTCACGTAGATGTCCGCGTTGTCCCACGGCATGTTCTCGGCGGCCATGACCGGGGTGATGACGTGCTCGATGAGGTCGGCCTTGATCTTGCCCATGTCCTCGATCTCGGCGGCGTGCTGCGTGGAGATGACGATGGTCGTGACCTCGACGGGCTTGCCTTCCTCGTAGCGCACGGTAACCTGGGTCTTGCCGTCGGGACGCAGATAGGGCAGGGTACCGTCGTGGCGCACGGCGGCCAGGCGCTCGGCCAGGCGGCTTGCCAGGTAGTGCGGCATGGGCATGAGGGTCTTGGTCTCGTTGGAGGCATAACCGAACATCATGCCCTGGTCGCCGGCACCGATCAGGTCGATCGGGTCGGTGGTAGCGCCGGTCTGGGTCTCGAAGGACTCGTCAACGCCCTGGGCGATATCGGGCGACTGCTCGTGGATGAGGCTCATAACGCCGCAGGTATCGCAGTCAAAACCGAACTTGGCACGGTTGTAGCCAATGCGGCGGATAACGCCGCGAGCGATTTCCTGCACGTCGACGTAGGCCTGGGTGCGAATCTCGCCGGCGACGATGACGGTGCCGGTGGTCACGAGGGTCTCGCAGGCGCAGCGGACGTTCTCCACGTTGGCAGGCACGCCGTTGGGGGCGATGTAACCCTGCTCCTGGAGCTCTATTTCTTTGGCGAGGATTGCGTCGAGGACGGCGTCGCTGATCTGGTCAGCGATCTTATCGGGATGACCTTCGGTCACCGACTCCGACGTAAATACGAAGGACCCGTGTTGGGGTGGGATGGAACGAAGTTCTTCTGACATGATTGTCCTTTCAAAAACGTGTCCCGGCGACCGTTACCATTCCGCCGGGCTCTCTATGCAAGGGCACATCATAGCGCGTAATTCAAACATTCACACCCTTTCCGCACCTACTCATTGGGGACAGACATAAATGAGCAGCCTTAAACTAAGAACGTCTCCAACGACTGGTCATTTAAGTCTGTCCCCAATGACTGGGTCGGTGCCCTTTGTGCGGAGGTTGCTTTGATGTTTTATACTGGTGCGGTTAGACATCCATCCTGCAATCGAGGAGATTTCCATGGCATCAGACGTTCGCGTCCGCTTTGCACCCTCACCGACGGGCAAGCTGCACATCGGCGGCGCCCGCACCGCTATCTATAACTGGGCTTTCGCCCGCGCAAACGGCGGCACGTTCATCCTGCGCATCGACGACACCGACCCCACCCGCTCCACCGACGAGAACACGCAGATCATCCTGCGCGCCATGCGTTGGCTGGGCCTGGACTGGGACGAGGGTCCCGAGGTGGGCGGCGATTTTGGCCCCTACGCCCAGACCGAGCGCTTGGACCTGTACAAGCAGGCCGCCCAGAAGCTTTGGGACGAGGGCAAGGCCTATCCCTGCTTCTGCACCAAGGAGCAGCTCGACGCCGACCGCAAGGCCGCGCAGGAGCGCAAGGACCCCTTCCAGGGCTATCAGCGCCGTTGCCGCGATCTTGATCCCGAGGAGGCCCGCCGTCGCATCGAGGCCGGCGAGTCCTATGTCCTGCGCATCAAGGTGCCCGAGGACCGCGGAGACGTCGTCATCCACGATGCCGTCCACGGCGAGGTGACCTTTGATGCCAAGGAGCTCGACGACTTTGTCATCTTCCGTTCCGACGGCACGCCCACGTACAACTTCGCGACCGTCGTCGATGACGCCATGATGAAGATCACTCACGTCATCCGCGGCGACGACCACCTGTCCAACACCCCGCGTCAAGTCATGGTCTACGAGGCCCTCGGCGCGCCCGTGCCCACGTTCGCCCACATCTCCATGATCTTGGGCGCTGACGGCAAGAAGCTCTCCAAGCGTCACGGCGCCACCTCGGTGGAGGAGTACCGCGACGCCGGCTACCTGTCCGACGCCTTCGTCAACTACCTGGCGCTGCTCGGCTGGTCTCTCGACGGCGAGACCACAATCATCCCGCGCGATGTCCTGGCCAGCAAGTTCTCGCTCGACCGCATCTCCAAGAATCCGGCGACCTTTGACCCCAAGAAGCTCGACTGGGTCAATGCCGAGTACATCAACGGCATGTCCGATGCTCAGTTTGCCGACGAGATCATGGTTCCCGAGCTGCACGAGGCGGGTCTCATCGAGGGTAATGTCGAGTACGGCGAGGACTGGATCGACGCGCTTGCCGCCATCGTCAAGCCGCGCACCAAGATGCCGGGCGACGCCGTGACCGTCGCCGCTCCCATCTTCGCTACGGCTGAGACGCTCGAATATGACGAGAAGTCCGTCAACAAGGGCCTGGCCAAGGAGGGCATGGGTGCCATTCTGGACGCCGCCAAGGCCGCGCTCGAGGGCGTGGACGAGTGGACGGCTGCCAACATCGACGCTGCGCTTGAGCCGCTGCCCGAGCAGATGGACCTTAAGAAGCGCGTGGTGTTCCAGGCCGTGCGCGTGGCCGTCTGCGGCAACATGGTGAGCCCTCCGCTGGGTGAGACCATGGCGCTCGTCGGCCGCGACGACTGCCTGGCGCGCATCGACCACGCCCGCACGATGGCGCTGTAGCTGCTGCGTAAACGCATGTATCCGAGCCCCGCTCACCCCGAGCGGGGCTCTTGTTTCTGTAGACGTATGGGATAGGAGGTGCTGGGGCCATGGCCGAGCAACTGTCGCTGTTTGGTTCGCCGCAACTGGAGGAGGCTCCCGTGAAGCATGCCCGCCCGGCCGAGCAGGCCAAGCCCGAGCCTGCGCCAGAGCCCATTGCCGCCTACGCGAGCGTGGTTCTCGACATTCCCACCCGTGCACTGTCCGAGCCGTTTGCCTACGGCATTCCACAGTCCCTTGCCAACGAGGCGCAGATCGGATCCACGGTCCTGGTCCATTTTGGCAACCGTGCCGCCGCGGGCTATATCGTCGACATTGCGCTTGAGCTGGGCGAGCTGCAAGGAAACAACGCCCTCGACCCCTCGCGCATCAAGCCCATCGAGGTAATCCTCAGCAAACCGCTCTTTACCGCGGAGACGGCCCGTTTCGCACGCTGGATGAGCCGCGAGTATGTCGCGACGCTTTCCGAGTGCCTGCGCCTGTTCTTGCCCCCGGGCGGCAGTCCGCGCGTGGTCAAGGGCGATGACGGCGTGTGGACCGTTGAGCGCCCTGCCGTTAAACCCATCCAAAACCGCTGGGTCATGCTCACGCCCGAGGGTTTCGACTACCCGCCGCCCAAGACCGCGGTCCGCCAGCGTCAGCTC
>CABTAA010000186.1 GCA_902482615.1 uncultured Collinsella sp. | reverse complement strand
ACCATCTGGGTGGTTAGCCCGCCCGAGACATCGTGCGGAAGCAAGGGCAGCGCCTGCTTGAGCGAGGTGCCCTCGACCCACTCCATGAGGATGAGCGGGTCGTCCTCGCACGATCCATAGCCATAGACGCGCGGAAATCCGCGCAGGTGCGAGACGGTGCACAGATGACGGTACTCCTCGAACAGCGCAGCGGTGTTGGCCAGGTGCGCAGCCGCTTGCTCGGCGGAGCGATCGGGGGCTTGGCCGGAAAGGATGGCGTTGTCCTTGAGCAGCTTGACGGCAAAGACCTCGCCGCTCGTGTTGGTCGCGCGCAGCACGTGCCCGATATTGCCGCCGTCGCGGTATGCCGTCTGAAGAATAAGCGTCATAAACCGTCGCTTGGCGTCGTCCTCGGCGCTGGGGTCGGCCGCTACGGCGGTGTCGAACGTGTCGAGACGGATGAGTTTGTCGCCAGGGGCGGTGTTGGTGGTATCCAAGGCGTTCCTTCGTTTGGTGGGGCCGCGTGCTCACACCGAGAACGCGATTATCGATTAAAGCCCATGATAGACGTGTTTGCCGATAAGCTGACTCGTATTGCTATTTATAGTGCAGCGTGCAACGTAAATGATATAAGACGAGTGACACCTGTTTTCCCACGTCTCTACGCGCTAGTCCACAATAACGAGAAACGTTGTATAGAGACCCAAATGAAGTCTGTCGCTGTTGGCGATTTCCACGGGGGGATAGACTTTGCCGGGCTCTCGTTGGTCGCGGGGCGGCTCGATTACGGTATCGCCGTCGCCTGCACCCGATTCGAGCACCGTGCCGTTGGTCGATCCAAGGCCCTGGGCGTACCAGTGCTCACCCTCAAGCCAAATGCGAAGATGCTCGCGCGATGCGTCGGCGCCCACATCGGTGATGCTGGGCGAGGTTTTGGGCAAAGAACCAATCACGGTGCCGCGCGGATCGCGTGTGAGGGGATGGATTTGCATGTCGACGCAGTTGTCGGCATGCGTCCTGAGCAGACCGAGGTTGGGGGCAACGGTGCGCGGCTGCTCCAGGCTGCCCATAAAGCCGCGTCCGACGGTAGTTTCGGTGGTGCCAAAGTGCCCGCCCGTCTTGCTGTCGCAAAAGCGCTCGACGGTGGCCACGCCTTGAACGGGGTCGGCAAGTGCGCCCGTTGCCACAAAGAGCATCAAGAAGAGCGTGCTTTTTTCGCGGGGGCCGTGGTCATCGGAGCTGTTGATACGCCCCAAGGCATTGGCGTAGAGGCGGTCGTCGAGGTCATAATCGGCGAGAACCGACATCATGCCTTGGGCCGCCGGGCCGCTGTAATGCTCGGATATTTCCTGATAGGCGCGGTCGCCTCCGCCGAGCTTGTTACTAATGGCGGCGGCAAGGTTAAGCGTGGAGACGGTAAGGTCATTGTAGATACCTGGCGCACACTGATCGGGCTCGCGGTGGACGATGTAGCGAGTGAGGTACGAGCGGTTGGTAGAGCATTTGTCGAGCAGGGTACTGCCTGCATACGAATTGCCGTTAATGAGCATTCGCGCAATCTCGAGATGCTTGAGACCGCCGAACGATCGGATGTCGTTGTAGAGGACCGAGCACGGTGTTTCCGCCGCCATGGCTGCCTCCCCAGATAACTTTAATGACGTACTGCAAACATGTTAGGAAATGGCTACGCTCAAAGCGTACCGACTCGAAAAATGTTGCGCAACGCTTTGCATGACTATCGAGACATTATAGGGCATATACGCCAAATTGCAGGATGGCTGCAAGCGACACATTTTGAGAGGTTGTGCCCTATGGAATGCCCTTATTGCGGTGCATTATTGCCCGATGACGCTAGTTTTTGCTCTGAGTGTGGATCGCCTCTTGCCGTGCCCTCGTCGACTGCGCCCGTTTCTGAAGATCCCTATACTACGCCCCAGACCGTGTCGCAGAGCCCTGCCTTTTCTTGGCGCGACGGCGAGGCCGCTACGGCGGCAACGGTGGAGTTGCCTAAGGCGGATGCTGCCTCGAAAGCAGACGAGCAGCCGGTGGCGGCACCCGGCGCGTTTGAGCCCGCTGTGCCCGAATCCGATTCGGACGCCACGCGTGTAGTCGATCCCTTGTCGGACTTTGGCACTACGATCGAGGACGTGGAAACTGAGCCTGCCTGCCATGCCGATTTTGGTTCTACGCCGCTCAGTGAGGAAGAGCAGCTCGAGCAGGACCGCGAGAGCCTCAAGACGGCCAAGGCCGAGTACAAGCTGGCACGCAAGCGCCTGGGCAAGTCGTATGCGCCCGCCATCGCCGCCGGCGTTATTGTCGTTGCCGCCTTGTGTGCGGGAACCGGCTGGGCGGGCTACTCATATGGTTTGGCTCATCCGCAAAATACGGAGCAGATTCAAAAGCTCAAGAAGCAGCTTGAATCTTCCAAGGACGAACTCACAAAAACGCAAGACGAGCTCGATCAGGCAAAGTCCGACCTTAAGGATGCTAAGGCGGGGCTCAAGACCGCAAGCAAGAACGGCGAGGACGCCAGCTCCAATGCCGAGGGCTCTTCCACGACGGGCAATGCGACCTCGTCGACCATCACGACCTCCGGTAGCACAGCGAAGTTCAACATCGATAAGCCCACGAGCTTTGCCAACACCACGTGGCGCGGAGCACTTAAGGAGACGGGCAACTCTTGGGGCCATACTTGCTACGGCGCGAGCAAAAACGACCTTGTGATTGTGTTTAAGAGCATCAGCGATTCCGGCGAAGTGGTTGCAGACATCGCGGCCACGCTGCATGCCCACGATACCTACAACGCCGAAAAAACCGTCGCCCAATCCGATGGTGACGACTATCGCACCTACACGGATGTCACCGGTACGTTTGTTAGAAACAAGGGTTTTGAGTTTTCGCTTCCCGTCGAGGAGGACGGCTGCGACCTTACGGTTACGGGTGTACCTAAAAAGAAGAACGGCAAGTACTACCTGAATACCACAGTCGAATCGGGAGACGGCGCCGTTAATATGGGAACGCGCATCACGGATTCCTTCGAGCTTATGATTTCCTAGTACCTCGTATTGTCAGCGTGTGATGCATGGGGACGGTGGCGGGCGCGGCTTTATTGAGAGTTGCGCCCGCCAACGCTTTTTGCAAATGGGTCTATTTGCTGACCTTGGCATCGCCGCCGGTTAAAGCATGCCGGCAGATGCGAGGACGAGTATGACCACGATTGCTGCCAGGGCAACAATCACCATCGTGAGTGCCATCGTGCGTTGACGTTTGACGGCAAGGCGCGCGCGACGCATGGACTCGGCGCTGCGGACGGTCTCGGTGGATGGGGCTGGTCGAGACGCGGGCTGCGCC
>CABTAA010000185.1 GCA_902482615.1 uncultured Collinsella sp. | reverse complement strand
AACTCGCCGAACAGCAGAAGCAGGAGGAGACCGCCGAAGCCGAAGCAACCTGGAATGAGGATCTTGGGCTCTGGATGACCTCGAAGGGCGCCACGGGCGTAAAGGACGAATACGACGATGGCTACGTGGCCGGCGAGCAGACCCCCGCGCAGTACTACTTCTCGATTGATAGCCTCACCAACGAAATTTCTATCGAGTATGGCGACGCGGGCATTACCACGTTGGAGGTGCCCTCGACCATCGACGACAAAAATGTCGTAAGCCTTACGGGTATGGGAAGCGCTGCGCTCACATCGATTACCTTCGCCCCTAATTCGCATGTCCGCTCGGTTGGAGGCTTGGGCGGCAGCAGCATCAAAGAGATCGCACTGCCCGATTCGGTCGAGGAGCTCAAGAGCTATGCATTCTACAAAAGCAAGACGCTCCAAACGGTAACCTGGCCCAACAACGCGGCCTTTACCACGATTCCCGAGCAGGCCTTTAAGGAGTGTGAACAACTTGACGACAAGGTGGTGGCAACGCTGCCGCCTTCGGTCAAAACTATCGACTATCTTGCATTCGCCTATTGCGGCGTGCCACAGTTCTATGTCTCGGACACAACAGTGCTCACCTTTACGCAGATTAATGTGCCGGGCACGGTGGAGCGGATTGAGCGCAATGCCTTTGACGGGTGCTCGCATGTGTCGTCGGTGACGATCGGCGACGGCGTTAAATATATCGGAGCGCACGCGTTCGCCTCTCTTGATCCTGCGATTGCCGGCAAAGAGATTGTGCTACCCAAAAGCGTGGAAATGATAGAGTGGGGAGCTTTTGAGAACACGAGATACGGAAACGAGACGAACCATAATGCCGTTGTCCTGCGCGTGATGAGCCCCGATCTTCAGTTTGGTGAGGCGGGCTATCCGGGCGACTATAATGAGCGCGTGACAATCGATGGCGTAACGTATGCGATTCCCTTTAGTGAAGGCCAGACCATCTATGCCTATGCGACCGATTCGGCTGGCAACCCCTCGATGGTCAAAAAGCTTGCCGATGCCGTGGCCGATCGCAAGGACTCCGTCGATTCCTCAAAGCCTGCCTACACGTTTGAGTGGATGGGCGAGGCGGCCCAGGTGACGGGCAAACTTCCCCAGAGCGCGACGGCTACACTCGTGCAGGCGGGGCAGTCCACGCCGCTGGCGGTTGGCGATGACGGCAGCTTTACAGCGGACGCTCTCTCCAAGACAGCAGCCACCCTGCGCATTTCGCTCAGCGGTTACTATGACATGGTGCTGGCGCGCCCGGGCGACCAGATGACGGGCACATGGAATATCGGAGAGATTAAGGCGGAGGACTTTACCAAGATTCCGGCCTCGCGCGCGATTTAACTCAATGTGGCCTATCTCGAACCGGTCGCAGGCCAGGATAAGACCGAACGCATTGAGCTCGATAGTCTCGATAACATCGATCTGACGGTGAAGAGCGGCGGCAAGACGCTCAAACCTGCCAAGGGCGACAAGGAAAACGACTTCCGTATCCAGGGCACAGCGCTCGTGGTGTCGCAGGCCATTGCCGACGCAGACCAGGATCTTGAGATAACGCTCGAGCCCAAAGACAGCCTCAAGCTGGGTGGGGCGACGGCGACGGTGAAGCCTTCGGCCGGCAAGGTCGATATCGACTTGAAGCCCTGGGGCACGGCGGCGGTCACGACCAAGGGCGACTACCAGGGCGCCAACCGCGTGCTGGTGTTCCGTACGTCCGACGGCAAGCTAGTTGCCGACGGTGTCACCTATCTGATGGGTTACGAAGACGATGGCACCACGCCTATCATGAAGGCCGAGACGCCGCGCCTTAAGGCCGGTTCGTACACCATCGTCGCCTTTAACAAGACGAGCTACGACATCCAAGCGACGAGCTATTCCACGTTTAGCCGCCTAGGGCTGACCGTGGGTAAGCATATCGCGCAAAAACAGGTGAAGATCGAGGACGGCAAGCAGCTCGACGTGACGCTCGACGTCCCCACGTTTGACGTGGAGACGTATCGTGCCGAGCGCGGGCTGACGGCGGGCTCGGTTATCGCTGATTCGTCCGCGGTCGTTGGCGCGGAGACCGAGCTGCGCATTCATTACGAGCTCAAGGACAGCCAGGCTGCCAAGATTGAGATTCCTCTGGCCAAGGATGCCGTCGAGGATGTGTCCGCAGGCGCTCGCGAAGCCGGCGCCAGCTCCGAGGCCATGTGGGCTGCCACAACTTGGGAGGGCGACAACCTCGTTCTCGATATGAAGAAGGGCATGGGCGCCGATGTGTTTGTGCGCTTTAAGCCTAAGGCCGCGGGCATCTATGCCGTCTCGCCGCTCATTACGCTGGGCGAGGTGACATTGCCACTGGGAAGCACCACACTCGAGGTTAGCGGATCGCGCATCGAGGTCGACAACACCGACGTTCACAGCCTGCTGGGCAATGTGGCCTACGTTTATGCAGCGCCGGGCAAGAGCGTGCAGCTCACCGTGGGGACGGGCTCGTCGGCTGCAAAGTACACCGGTAAGACCAACAAGCTGGGCCGTGCCAAGATTGAATACGAACTGCCGCAGGATACGCTTGCCGCCGAGCGTGTGACGCTCGAAGCGCGCGTGGGCTCGACCGATGTCGCCGCCGCTGCTGCCGAGGTAACGGCTCGCAATTATGTGCGCTATGTTCCGGGCGCTTCGGTCTGGAACTTTGATGTGACGTATCGTGGCGGTACGCAAAACTTGGTCAAGGACGGCAAGGACACCGGCAAGAGCCTGTGGACCTTCCATCATCTGCCACAAAAGAAGAACGCCTACTGGACCTTTGACATCACGCTCGAGGTGGGAAACGAAGAGGCCGCCGACACGCTCGACCTGTACGTGGACTGCGTGGATGGCAAGACGGTGACGATTCTTCTGACTCAAAAGTCGCGCGAGGGCACCCGTGTGCGCTATGTGGCGGAGTATGTGGACGAGGGATATCTCAAGCTGCTCGACGAGTTTAACAAGGCGAATGACTCGACCTATGTGAACTGCGGCAACTTTGAGCAGATCTTTATGCCGCAGACCTACCGCATCTCCAATGCTCAGCTTATGACCATGCTGAGTTTTGACGCCAACGCTTCGGCCAAAAAGCATTCCGCCGCGGCCGAGGAGCGCCAGCAGGAGCTCTCGAATGCCGTGCAGCAGTGGCACGAGTACATGATGGATAACTCGTTTAATGATGTCGACGAGGCCTTTAACGACGCGATTGACCAGATGGTCGCCGATGCGTTTGCCGAGGAGGACGAGGACGGTAAAGAAGACGAAGCTCAAGGCGGAGCTGTCCGTAAGGCTCGTCGCGCC
>CABTAA010000184.1 GCA_902482615.1 uncultured Collinsella sp. | reverse complement strand
ATGAGGCAGTCGAGGGCGTTGCAGACGCTGACGCGCCGCGTCTTGGCGTTGCAGACCACGGCGCGGCCTTTCGTCAGATCGCCGTCGAGGTCGAAGTAGGTGTGGACGATGCCCGCCCCGGTTTCGATCACGGGTATGCGGGCGTTTTCGCGCACGAAGCGGATCAGTCCCGCGCCGCCGCGCGGGATCACCACGTCGACGTAACCCACGGCGTTCAGCAGCGCTCCGGCAGCCTCGTGACCCGCGGGCAGCAGGGTGAAGGCCGCCGGGTCGATGCCTTCGCTGCGGAGCGCCTCGCGGAGCAGGACGGCGATGGCTTCGTTGGAGCGGCGGGCGTCGCTGCCGCCCTTCAGCACGCAGGCGTTGCCCGTCTTCATCGAGAGCGAGAAAATGTCGGCCGTGACGTTGGGGCGCGCCTCGTAGACCATAGCGACCAGGCCCAGCGGCACACTCACGCGGGTCAGGTCCACGCCGCTTGCAAGCACGCGGTGGTCGAGCACGCGGCCCACGGGATCGGGCAGCTCGGCGAGCTTTTCCAGGCCGGCGGCCATGCCCTCGACGCGCTCGGGCGTCAGCAGCAGGCGATCGAGCAGTCCGGCCGAGGTACCCGCATCGCGCGCGGCGGACATATCGAGCTCGTTGGCGGCAACGATGGCGCGCACGGCCTCCTGACGCTGCTCATCGCTCGCCGTGGCAAGCGAGGCCGACGCTGCCTTGGCGGCAACGGCAAGATCGTGGACGTACGTGGCTATATCGACCGACATGGGCGGCCCTTTCTCCTAGAAGTTTGCAACCATGGTAGCCGATTTGCGCATGGCCTCGCCCGCGGCGGTAGAATTGGTCAACCCGAAACACCGCAACGAACGGAAGACTCACATGGCCCTCATCACTTCGTACCACGTCCCCGGCCTTTACGTCGAGGACCACAGCATCGACGTCCCCCTTGACTGGCGCGGCCTGGAGCCGATGCTCCTGGCCGTCGGCAGCACCATGCGCCGCGGCGCCATGCCGGCACCAATCGCCGGCGCGCCCGAGAGCATCAAGCTCTTCTACCGCGTGGTTTGCGCGCCCGACCGCATCAACGACGATCTGCCGCTGCTCCTGTTTTTGCAGGGCGGCCCCGGCGGCGAGAGCCCGCGTCCGCTGTCGCCCACAAGCGACGGCTGGATCGAGGAGGCCGTCAAGCACTTCCGCGTGGTCCTGCCCGACCAGCGCGGCACCGGGCGCAGTAGCTGCGTGGACGGACGCACGATCAAGGCGCTGGGTGATCGCGCAACGGCCGCCGGCGCCGATACAGCACGCTCGCAGGCGGACTTTCTCAAGCGCCACCTAGCCAGCTCCATCGTGCGCGATTTTGAGTACCTGCGCCTAGTGGGCTTTGGCGGCAAGCCGTGGGTCACGCTCGGCCAGAGCTACGGCGGCTTTTTGACGTTGAGTTATCTGTCGCTCTTCCCCGAAGGCGTGGCGGCAAGCTTTACCTGCGGCGGCATCCCCCACGTGCCGGCGAGCGCCAGCGAGGTCTACGAGCACACCTTCCCGCGCATGGCCGCCAAGACGCAGCAGTATTATGACCGCTACCCCGCTGACGTCGAGCGCGTGGCAGCCCTGGCCGATGCGCTCGAGGCCCAGAAGCCCGTGCTGCCCGACGGCTCGCCGATGACGGTCGAGCGCCTACAGCTCATGGGCAGCGACTTTGGCATGAAGCCGAGCTTTGAGCGTATGCATTGGATCATCGATCACGCTTTTGTTGACGGCGACGGCACGCTGACCTGCGGCACCTCGGTATCTGACAGCTTTTTGATGCGCGCCTTCGAGCGCACCAACACGCGCACGAATCCGCTGTACTGGACGCTGCAGGAGTTTATCTACGCCGACGGCGACACCATGCCCATTGGCTGGGCGGCCGCAGAGGAGAAGGCCCATCGTGCCGAGTTCGACACACTCGCGCGCCCGCTCATGTTTACCGGCGAGGCCATGTTCCCGTGGATGTTTGAGCAGATGCCCGAGCTTATGCCCTTTAAGCCCGCCATGGACCTGCTGATGGAAGACACCAGCTGGGACAAGATCTACGACCCGCAGCGCCTGGCCTGCAACGAGGTGCCGCTCCAGGCCGCGGTGTATTTCGACGACATGTACGTCGATTCGGGCCTGCAGCTCGATACGCTCAGCCGCGTGGGCAACTCGCATGCCTGGGTGACCAACGAGTTCGAGCACGACGGTCTGCACGGCAGTGTGGTGTTCAAGCACCTCTTCGACGAAGCCCTCAACCGCGGAGGCCTGCGCCGGATCTTCTAGCAAAGGAGTGTCCCCACCTGCCGGCACAAAAGGAACGTCCCCAAGTGCCAGGTTAATGAAGTCATTGCAGAAAGAGGACGGAAAGCGAAAACGCCCCTAAGCGAGCAAGGTGACGTGAAAGAGGAGGGCATTGACCTTTTGGTCATGCCCGACGATTGAACGTCAGATTGCCGCTTAGGGGCGTTTGCAGCGTCAATTGGTTATGCGAAGACGATTAAATTATCCCTGTGTATCGCCGGCTTCTCGGCCATGTTAGCAAGCAGGCGGTTGCTGGCGATCTGGTCCTGGCGGCGGCCGGCGGCAAGTTCCAGCACGTCCGAATCGGCCTCGGCGATACCGCGGGCGACGACCATACCGCTCGGATCGCACACATCGAGCACATCGCCCTCGGCAAACTGGCCATCGACCTCGCGAATACCCACCGCAAGCAAGGAAGAGCCACGGCTGACCAGCGCCTTCGCAGCACCGTCGTCAACCGTCACCGAGCCATGCGCCTTGTCGCCCAGTGCGATCCACAGCTTGCGGGGTGCGATGTCCAGACGCTCCGCCGGCGGATCGAACAGCGTGCCCACGCTCTCGCCGCGGGCGAGGCGCACGAGCGCATCGGGCTCCTCGCCCGAGCAAATCACGCTCTGAATGCCCGCCGTCATCAGCATGCGGCTCGCGCGAATCTTGGTGATCATGCCGCCCGTGCCCACCGAAGTCGAAGAATCGCCTGCCGAGGCGATAATCTTGGCATCGATCTTATGCACGACCGGGACGAACTCGGCCGTGGGGTCCTCGTGCGGATTGGCGGTATAGAGGCCATCGATGTCCGAGAGCGTCACGCACAGATCGGCAGAAACCAGGCAGCTCACAAGCGCCGCCAGCGTGTCGTTGTCGCCAAACTTGATCTCGTCGACGGTGACGGTATCGTTCTCGTTGACGACCGACACCACGCCCAGCTCCACCAGGCGCAGCAGGGCGTCGCGTGCATGCAGGTAGGACGTGCGGCGGGCCGTGTCGTGGCGCGTGAGCAGTACGAGCGAGGTGAGCAGGTCGCGCGCATGGAACTCCTCGTCGTAGGCCGACGAGATGATGCACTGACCAGCCGAGGCGCAGGCCTGCAGGCT
>CABTAA010000183.1 GCA_902482615.1 uncultured Collinsella sp. | reverse complement strand
TGTCGGCAAAACCCAGGGCAGCCGCGTCTACCAAAGCTGTCACTTCCCCGGCAGCCGCAAGCTCACGGGCGCGGCGCACGATATCGCATCCCGGCTCAACAGCCATCGGTTCTGTGACCAGCATACGTCCCCCGCCCAACGGCAAACGACCGGGTACGGTAACCCAGTCCGCGACCAGGCCCTCGCGAGCCGCCGGCGCCTTAAACGCCAGCATGCCAAACTCAATGCGTGCGTCAATCCCCGCCGGAAGCGTGACCGAGCCGGTGCCCTCGGCAACGCAGGAAAGGACTCGCTCCACATGTCGCATCTCGGGACGAGCGTCCGGATCGATGCGCTTAATCGCCAGTCGCACGATGCGCCGCGCGATTACCACCTCGGCCGCAGCCAGGCGCCTGGCATCGAGCACCAGCGCACCCGCTGCCTCTTTGCGCAAACAGCTTCGAAACGCCTGTGCCGAAAGCTGAGACAAAAACGCGTCCTCATCGCCTAAGATCTCGCAGGCGGCGCCAATCGTCTTGCAGACGCTCGCGTTGCGCTGCGCCACCACCGGCATCACTCGATGGCGCACGTAGTTTCGCAGATACGAGATGTCCTCATTGCTCTCGTCTTCACGCCACGGCTGACCATGTACCTGCAGATAGCCCACCAGCTCGCCGTGAGTCAGGTCGAGCAAGGGACGCACCACGATATTCCTCCGGCGAGGAATGCTCGATAGGCCAGCGGGCCCCGAACCCTTAATCGCGTTCATCAAAAACGTTTCCGCGCGATCCGAAGACGTGTGCGCGGTGCAGATACGAGCCGCCGTTCGCGGTGCCCCCGTCTGGGCGCAGAGCTCGCGAACATACCTGCGGGCCGCGGCCTCAATATTGCCCGACTCCCCATCAAAATAAGCGTGCTCCACGCACAGCGGTAAACCATATTTCGCGCAGAGCTCACGCACAAAGGCCTCGTCGCCATCGGACGCCTTGCCGCGCAGATGATGGTTCACATGCAGCACGTGCAGTCGCTCGCGCGCGATGGGGGCAACACCGCGTCCGTCTTGGATATCCAGCTTTGATGTGCACGCCATAAGAAGCAGCGCCGTCGAGTCCGCGCCGCCTGATACCATGAGCACGACAGGAGCAGCCTGCTGTCTCGTCCGGGTCTCATCGACTGCCCCAGGCACGGCATGGTGTCCATAATGCTGAGATACCGTAGGCATTTGCTTCCTCCTCTATTCGTCCGCACCCATTGTATCCTTTGGAATCTTATGTCTCGTCTGCACCTTCATATCCTCGGCAGTGGCTCTAAAGGCAACTGCGCACTCATCGAGGGCCCGCAGGGGCTCATTATGGTCGATGACGGACTGTCTCGCCGCGAGACATTAAAGCGCATGGCAGAACTGGGGCTCTCGACAGACAACGTCTCGGCTCTTCTCATTACTCATGAGCATAGCGATCACATCAAGGGCCTCGATGTCTGGTGCAAGCACTGGCACGGCCCCCTCTTTGCCAGCAGGGGCACTCTTTCGAGCAAAGAAAATCTTTCGCATCTGCCTGTCGAGGAATTCGATCCCGGTGACACCCTATCCATTGCCGGCATCCACGTGCAAACCTACTCAACGTCACACGATGTCATCAATCCAGTCGGCTATCGATTCGACGCCCTCGATGATTCCATCGGCTTTGCCACCGACACCGGAGAGCTATCGAGCCAAGCCATGAACACCCTCAAAGATTGCCGAGTCCTCGCGCTCGAAAGCAACCACGATGTGACCATGCTGCGCGAGGGAGAATATCCCCGCTTTCTTCAGGAGCGCATCCTGTCTGCAAGGGGACACCTCTCCAACGGCCAGGCCGCCGAAGCCGCGCGCGAACTTGTTACCGATCGCACCGAACAGCTCATTGCCATGCATATCAGCCAAGATAACAATCGTCCGAGCCTTACCGTCAAAAGCTATGCCAAAGCTCTGGCCGCAACCCTGGATGACGAGGTCGGCAGCTCCGCAACCCTTCTCCAAGGATCACAAAAACTCTCGATACGCCCCGCAAGCCAGCATCGGCCAGCAACCATTCAATAGAGTGTCCTAGACAGCAAAAGGGGCCGAGAATCGCTTCCCAGCCCCTTTTGCTGTCTTTTAATAGCGCAGAACACCAACGAATTTAGTCGATGGAGATCTTCGTAACGTTCTTCTTCTCGACAATCTTGGGAACCGTAACGGTCAGGATGCCGTCAGCGTACTTAGCCGAGAGGCCCTCGCTCGAAGCGTCCTTTAGATACACGCCACGCGTCGCGCTGTACGAGCTGAACTCCTTCTGCAGGAAGTTCTTGCCCTCGTTCTCCTCGTCTTCCTCGACATTCACGCTAATGGACAGACGGCCCTCATTGAGCTCGACATCGATATCGTCCTTGGCGACACCGGTCAGATAGGCCTTGACCTCATAGCCGTCGCCCTTATCCTCAACGTCAACGGGAAACGCCTTAGAAGCAATCGAGTTGTTTGCAAGGTCGGTCATATCATCAAACAGATCGAAAAGCGAGCTAGCAGAAGGACGAACGCCAAAAACCGAACGATAAGGAACCATGCTTGCCATGTTTACCACTCCTTTTAGGACTGCCGAGCCATCTTCTAGGTGACTGGGACTTCTTTTGACGCTCTTATATATGCCCACACAGTGCTTATATATACATTGACTATAAAGTTTTTTAAGTCCAGTACTATAAGCATATCTAAGTGTGTTTGACTCAGGTTTAAATAAGGTTAAGGTTCTTTGAACCAGAGCTTAAATAACGAGTATGTTCACAGCTACAAATGACAGGGGGCTAACAATGAGCGCGTACACGTTGTTGGTAACGAGCTAAAGGGCATCATGGACGACCAAAACCAGAACAATATGTTTATGCCGACGCAGGGGGAAGATACTTCCACGCAGCCGCCACGGTTCCATCGCCCCCACATCTCGCAAGAGCCCATTAATGATCCGGAGCCCGAGTATGTGACGAGAAATCGATATCAAACGCTCGAGGATGCCCAAACGGGACGTAAACATATGGGCGTCGCCTCGAGAGACCCCGTATATCTGAAAGACGCACCATTATCTAAAAACAGCGCAGCTAGTGATGAACCGATGAAAGCATCCGCCACTCATCAACAAAGAGGTCCTCGACCAAAGCAAACCTTGACGCATTCGGCTCGTTATCTCGAAACGCCAAAACAGGGAAAATCAATCTTCGTTTCGTCAAGTAAACGACGCAAGCAGCATCGACTGACAATCCTGCTTTTGATCATTGTGGCCATAGCAGTTGCCCTTGTTATTCGATTTATCTTCTTTAAATAAAGGCTCAATACCAAAAACGATAAGATCGTCTGGTGTAATTGAGTCATTTACGCCCCGCAAACGCAAAAAGGGGGAGGCCGCGAGGCCTCCCCCTTCTCAGTTCAAGCGTACGGC
>CABTAA010000182.1 GCA_902482615.1 uncultured Collinsella sp. | reverse complement strand
TACCTCAATGCGTCCTACCTCGTCATCCATGAGACGGCGAACCCCGGCGCATCTGCCTACAACCACACGCTGCTTTGGTCGCGTGATGACACCTATGCCGTGCATCACGTCATGGAGCTCGACGGCTCCACGGTCTACAACACGGTCGCGGAGAACCGCCTCTGCTGGCACGTGGGCAACGGCAATGGCTATACAATCGGCATCGAGTTAGCCCATGCCACCAATGCAGCCGACTTCTCAAAGCAGTGGGGCGAGGCGGTCAAGTGGGCTGGCGACGAGCTGCGTGCCCACGGTTGGGACACGTCGCGACTCTTGAGCCACTACGAGGCTGCTCAGCGCTGGGGCGGCAGCGATCATACCGACCCCAATGGCTACTTTGCCCAGTACGGCAAGAGCTGGTGGGAGTTCAAGCAGGCGGTCGCGTCTTATTTGGGCAGCGGCTACGTAGCACCTATCGCGCCGACCAACGGCAACGGCGGGACCTATGAGGGGTGCGGCTACAGCTCACCGGCGGCCAGCTTCCCGAAATCGACTGGCGCCTGCGTGAATGTCCACTATGCGCTGCACAACCGCGGCGGCGGCTGGAACTCCGAGGTGACGAACTTCGACGACTCCAGCGAGAACGGCTTCGCGGGCATGCCTTACGGCTCCCATGACATGTTGATTGCATGGGCCGATACCGGCACCCTACGCTATCGCGTCCACACCCGCGAATCCGGATGGCTCGACTGGGTGCAGGCCGCATCCTACGGCGACAGCGTGAACGGGATGGCGGGTGTCTGGGGCCAGACCATCGATGGTGTCCAGATGTACTACGTCACGCCTGGCGGTGACTACCGTCAGGTCTACTACCGCTCTCAGGATGTCGATCATGCCGGATGGTGGGGCGAGGTCTGCGACGACGGAACCACGTATGGCGGAGACGATTACGCCGGCTATTACAGCCATGCGCTCGACCGCCTGCAGGTCTACATCTCCGACGGGACTCGCCGATGATCGCGCTGACGTTCGTGCTCGGCTCGCTTTTCGGCGGCACCGTGGCGACAATCGGACTCTGCATCGTGAGCATCAACCGGCGCTAGCGACCGCGGGCGATAACAGCAAAAGGGGCCGTGGCGGTTCGTCGCCACGGCCCCTTTCTCGTATCCCTCGAATATCCCAAGTGGGCGCAAAACCCTAAGTACGGTCAGTGTATTGCGGTACGTTCAGCGTGTTTTGCCTGATGGTCAGTATCAATAGCGAGCTGCGGCAAACTGTCTCAATACTGCCACATGTGGTTGACGGGGCCGGAGCCTTTGCCCATGTCAAAGCCGGCGGCCAGAGCGCCGGTTAGGTAGGCCTTGCCGGCGTTGACGGCGTCGGCAAGATCCATGCCCTGAGCCAGCGCGCAGGCGATGGCGGACGAGAGCGTGCATCCGGTGCCGTGCGTGTTGTCGGTCTCGATGCGCTTGTGGCGGAACCACGTGGTGAGTGGATCTCCCAGATGGTTGCCCTCGTCATCGAGTGGCGCGGGTTCGGCCAGTACATCGTTGGCCTCGTTGACAAGATGCCCACCCTTAACGAGGGATGCGCAACCAAAGCGGCGGGTGAGGAGCATGGCAGCATTTTGCTGCGTGCGCTCGGAGTCGACCTCATAGTCGAGCAGTGCCATGGCCTCGGGAATATTGGGCGTGATAACCGTCGCTAGCGGGAACGGGCGGCGGGTGAGCGCCTCGGCGGCATCTTCGGCAATCAGCCGCGCGCCCGAGGTGGCGACCATGACGGGGTCGACGACCACGTTCGTTGCGTTCCAGGCGCTCAAGCGGTCGGCGATGACTTCGATAATCTCGACAGAAGAAACCATGCCGATCTTGACGGCGCTGGGGCGGATATCGTCAAAAACGGCGTCAATTTGCGCGGCTACGATATCTGGCGAGATATCCTGCACGGCGGTAACGCCCAGGGTGTTTTGCGCTGTGATGGCGGTGATGGCCGTCTCGGCATACAGGCGGTGCGCCGTGATGGTCTTGATGTCGGCCTGAATGCCGGCGCCACCGCTGGAATCGGATCCCGCGATGGACAGGACGGCAGGTACCTTACTACGATCCATGTTCGCTCCCTTGTTCGGTCGGAATCAAATGGGTCTTTAAGCCAGCATTATAAAGATGCCCGGGCCGACTCTATGCCGAACCCGGGCGGGCGATGCAATCTCTACGCAAGTGTAAGTAAATGTTCACAAGTCAACAATTGACAGGCACCAGCTCGCCGCCAGAAGCGGCCGCGGCGACAGGGTTAGTCCTCCATGCCGAGGTCGATCGTGGTGCCCTCGAAGATCTTGTTGACGGTGCGGACGGCGCACATCTTGCCACACATGGTGCAAGTGCCCTCGGTGGCGGCGGGGGACTCCTCGTAGCGCTTCTTGCCCGTAACCGGGTCGAGCGCGCACTTCCACATGGCGTCCCAGTCGAGCTTGCGGCGTGCCTGGCCCATCTTGTCGTCCATGTCGCGGGCGTGGGGCACCTTTTTGGCGATGTCGGCGGCGTGTGCGGCAATCTTGGTGGCCATGAGGCCGTCGAGCACGTCCTGGGCGTTGGGCAGGCACAAGTGCTCGGCCGGCGTCACGTAGCACAGGAAGTCGGCGCCGGAGCTGGCGGAGATAGCGCCGCCGATGGCAGCGGTGATGTGGTCGTAGCCCACGCCGATATCGGTCACCAGCGGCCCGAGCACATAGAACGGGGCGTTGTGGCACAGGCGCTTCTGCAGTTTCATGTTGGCGGCGATCTCGTCGAGCGCCATGTGGCCCGGACCCTCGACCATAACCTGGACGCCGGCGGCCCATGCGCGCTTGCACAGCTTGCCCAGCTCGATCATCTCGGCGGTCTCGGTGGCGTCGTTGGAGTCGTAGAGGCAGCCCGGGCGACAGGAGTCGCCGAGCGAAATCGTCACGTCGTACTCGTGGCAGATTTCGAGCAGCTCGTCGTAGAACTCATAGAACGGGTTCTCGTTACCGGTGACCTCCATCCAGCCAAACAGCAGCGAGCCGCCGCGGCTCACGATGTTCATGAGGCGGCCGGTCTCCTTAAAGGTCTTTGTGACCGACTTGTTGATGCCGCAGTGGATGGTCATAAAGTCCACGCCGTCCTCGGCATGCGCGCGCACGACTTCGAACAGGTCGTCCTTGGTAAGCTTGACCAGTGGCTTTTCCATGTAGCCGATGGCGTCGTACATGGGGACGGTACCCACCATGAGCGGCGTCTCGTCGATGAGCTGCTGGCGGAACTGACGTGTCTTGCCCGAGTTGGAGAGGTCCATGATGGCATCGGCGCCAAAGTCCTCGGCGATCTTGACCTTCTTCCATTCCTCGGCGGCATCGGCCTTGTCGCCCGAGATGCCCAGGTTGACGTTGACCTTGGTGGACAGGCCCTCGCCGACACCAAAGGCGCGCATGCCCTTTTTGACGTGCACGATG
>CABTAA010000181.1 GCA_902482615.1 uncultured Collinsella sp. | reverse complement strand
TCAGACGTGTGCTCTTCCGATCTGTATCGATTTCTCGGCATTCCGCGATCCCAAGCTGGCTCGCGAGCTCATCGAGCGCATTCATGAGCTTGTCGGCGACCGCGCCATCAACCTTATGGAAGTCTGCGGCACGCATACTGTGAGCATCGGGCGCTATGGCTTTCGCTCCATTATGCCGGCGGGGCTCAAGCTGCTGAGCGGCCCGGGTTGCCCCGTCTGCGTTACCGCCAACCGCGATATCGACCATGCGATCGCGCTCGCCAACATAGACGGCGCCATCATCACCACCTTTGGCGACATGATGCGCGTGCCCGGATCATCCACCTCGCTCGCTGCGCAAAAGGCGGCAGGGCGCGACATTCGCATCGTCTACTCCCCACTCGACGCGCTCGACATTGCCGAGCGAAACCCCGATCGCCCGGTTATTTTTATGGGCGTGGGCTTTGAGACTACGACGCCCACCATCGCCGCCGCCATTTTGGAGGCCGAGGCGCGCGGGCTTTTGAACTTCTCGGTCTATTGCGCCCACAAAACCACGCCGCCGGCGTTGCGCGCCATCGCCAACGACCCCGAGACCGCCATCGACGGCTTTATCCTGCCGGGCCACGTCGCCACCATCACGGGCTTAGCCCCCTTTGGCTTTTTGGTCGACGAGTTTAAGACTCCAGGCGTGGTAACGGGATTTGAGCCGGTCGACATCTTGCAGGGTATCTGCATGCTGGTCCAGATGGTTGTTGAGGGGCAACCCGCGATCGACAACGCCTACCGTCGCGGCGTCAATGCCGACGGCAATCCTGTGGCGCGCCAGCTGGTCGAGCAGGTGTTTGAGCCGTGCGATACCACATGGCGCGGGCTGGGATCGATTGCGGCTTCGGGACTCGCCATTCGTCCCGAGTTTTCGCACTTTGATGCCAGCATGCGCTTTGACGTGCCCATCGAGCCGACGGTCGAGCCACGCGGGTGCCGCTGCGGCGACGTGCTGCGCGGGGCCATTACGCCGAGCGACTGCCCCCTGTTCGGCCACGCTTGTACGCCCGAGCATCCCGTCGGCCCCTGCATGGTGAGCTCCGAGGGCAGCTGCGCAGCATATTTCCGCTACCGAGGCTAATAGGTTCCGCCGTTCTAACGAACGGCGGACCAGTCGACGGTGCGCCTCACCCATATAATTCCATCCACGATTGGAGTTTTCGATATGTCCCATAGCGTTACCGATAGCACCGTCCTGCTGGGCCACGGCTCCGGCGGCCAGATGATGAAACGCATCATCGATGAGGTCTTTTTGGATGCCTTTGGGTCGCCCGAGCTGCTCGAAGGCAACGATGCCGGCGTCGCCGCGCTGCCCGCGAGCGGGCGCATCGCCATGTCGACCGACAGCTTTGTAGTCTCGCCGCAGTTCTTCCCCGGTGGCAACATCGGCCGCCTCGCTGTGTGCGGAACCGTCAACGACGTCGCGACCTCGGGCGCCAACGTGCGCTACCTGTCGTGCGGCTTTATCCTCGAAGAGGGCTATCCCATGGATAAGCTCCGCCAGATTGTGCAGACGATGGCCGAGACGGCGCGCGAGGCGGGCGTGTCCATAATCACGGGCGACACTAAGGTGGTCGAGCGCGGCGGGGCCGACGGCGTCTATATCAATACCGCCGGCGTGGGCGAGGTGCCTGCGGGCGTGGCGCTCAGCGGCGCAAACTGCCAGCCCGGCGATGTCATCCTGGTGTCGGGCACACTGGGCGACCACGGCATCGCCATCATGAGTCAGCGCGAGGGTCTGGCGTTTTCGAGCACGATCGAAAGCGACGCCGCACCGCTCAACCGCCTGATTGCCGATGTGCTTGCCGCAGCACCCGACACACGCTGCTTTCGCGACCCCACGCGCGGTGGCTTGGCGTCCACACTCAACGAGTTTGCCCAGGCCAGCAATGTTGCCATGGAGGTCGACGAGGATGCCGTGCCCGTGCGTCCCGACGTGCAGGCCGCCTGCGAGATGCTCGGCTACGATGTGCTGCAGGTGGCAAACGAGGGCAAGATGGTTGCCGTCGTGCCGGCCGAGCAAGCCGATGCCGCGCTGAGCGCCATGCGCGCCGCCCGCTACGGCGAGAATGCCGCCATCATCGGTCGCGTGCTGCCGCTTGCCGAGGGCGCCCGTCCCGCCGTGCGCGTGCGCACCGGCTGGGGTTCGACCCGCATCCTCGACATGCTCGTAGGAGAGCAGCTGCCGAGAATTTGCTAACGGCAAGTTCGCACGGTCGGCGCGATGTGGCTTGATATCCCTGGAGATGTTCAGATTCCAAGCGCGCCCAACGCGGAAGCCCAGTATTATGAGGTGCGTTTTGAAACCCAATGACGGGAGCTTTCATGGCAGCAGCTTTTTCCCATGTGATTTTTGATTTAGACGGCACCATCCTCAACACGCTCGAGGACCTGGCGACCGCCGGCAACCATACCTGCGAGACGCACGGCTGGCCCACGTTTGCCGTTGACGAGTACCGCTACAAGGTGGGAAACGGCATGCTCAAGCTGGTTGAGCGCTTTATGCCTGCCGAGTATGCGGGCGACAGCCGTATGTTTGAGCAGGCGCTTGCCGAGTTTAGGGCTTACTACGGCGAGCACAAGGAGGACCACACCGCCCCCTATGCCGGCACGATCGAGATGCTCGACCGCTTGCGCGCCGCGGGTGTGCAACTTGCCGTGCTCACTAACAAGGACCACGTCTCGGCGGCTCCGCTTATCGAGAAGTATTTTGGTTCCGAGCGCTTTGCGCTGGTGCAGGGCCGCGTCGATGCGTTTCCGCCCAAGCCCGAGGCGCCTGTTACACTGCATGTGATGAAAGAGCTAGGCGCCGATCCGTCGACCACGCTCTATGTGGGCGATTCCAATGTCGATATCCTGACCGGTCACAACGCCGGCCTTAAGAGTGCGGGCGTCAGCTGGGGCTTCCGCGGCCGCGCAGAGCTGGAAGCCGCCGGCGCCGACTACGTGGTGGACACCCAGGACGAGCTCGCAGCGCTGATCCTGGGCGAGTAACGAGCGACACTGCTTAACGCAGCTGCGACAATTCTTCCGCGCAGAAAGCGCATCCCGTTTTGGAGCTCCGGAATGGGATGCGCTTTCCGTTTGAGGCACATCAGGGAAACCGCATCCCGTTTCAGAGCAATATTCCGGGTCGCACTTTCCGCAACCCACCCCATCCGGAAAATGCGACCCACTATTCGGCCAAAAACCGGGTCGCGGTTTCCCAAGCACTCGATGCAACGCTGACACAAGGAGTGTCCCCAACTGCCGGCAGAAAAGGAACGTCCCCAAGTGCCGCCTTCGGCAGCGATGGCAACGCCACAGGTACAAGCGCCACTTTAAGCCAGCCAAGGGAACACCGTTGTTTTGGCAACGACAGCGAAAGCCCGCCAGAGCGAGCAAGGTGCCTTGAAACGAGGCGGCATTGACCTTCTGGTCATGCCG
>CABTAA010000180.1 GCA_902482615.1 uncultured Collinsella sp. | reverse complement strand
GCGGCTGACCGCAGCGAGGACGACCCCATTATCATCGCCGGCGGCCCCTCGGTGTACAACCCCGAGCCGTACGCGGCCTTCTTCGATGCCATCCTCATCGGTGAGGGCGAGGAATCGCTGCTCGAGACCTGCCAGCTGCATCGCCGCCTGCGTGACGAAGGGGTCCCGCGCGCGCAGATTGTTGAGCAGCTTGCATCCATTGCCGGCAACTACGTGCCGTCGCTCTATGAGGTTCGTCACGACGAGCCCTGCTCGCCGCATGGCTACACCGTGCCGCGTGAAGGCAAGGATGCGCCGACCGTGGTCTACAAGCGCGTCGTTGAGGATTTCGGCGCCACGAATCCGCTGTCGCAGTCGTGCGTGCCCTATGCGCAGCTGGTTCACGACCGCCTGTCTATCGAGATCCTGCGCGGCTGCGCCCGTGGCTGTCGTTTTTGTCAGGCCGGCATGACGTATCGCCCGGTGCGCGAGCGCTCGGCCGACCAGATCGTCTCGTCGGTGATTCAGGGTCTGGAAAAGACCGGCTATGACGAGGTGTCGCTGACCTCGCTTTCGACCACCGATCACTCCTGCATCCGCGATGTACTCGGTCGCCTGAACCGCCGTCTGGAAGATACGGGCATTCGCGTGTCCATTCCCTCGCAGCGCCTGGATTCGTTTGGCGTGGATATGGCCGAGTCGGTCGCCGGCGAAAAGAAGGGCGGACTGACGTTCGCGCCCGAGGCCGGCAGCCAGCGCATGCGCGACATCATTAACAAGAACGTGACCGAGGAGGACCTGGACCGTGCGGCCAAGGCGGCCTTCGAGGCCGGCTGGAACCGCATGAAGCTCTACTTTATGATGGGCCTTCCCGGCGAGCGCGACGAGGATATCGTGGCCATCGCCAATCTGGCCGATCACGTGCTGGAGCTCGGTCGTTCCGTGGTGCCCAAGGCTCGTCGCGGCTCGATCTCGGTGTCCATCTCGGTTTCGGTCTTTATCCCCAAGGCTGCCACGCCGTTCCAGTGGTGCCCGCAGCTCGACTACGACGACGTCAAGCGTCGCCAGAAGCTGCTCATCACGAGCGTTCGCAACCGTGCCGTCCGCGTGCATTACCACGATGCCGAGACCTCGCTCATCGAGGCCGCGCTTTCCCGCGCCGGTCGTGACATGACGCCCGTCATCATCGATGCTTGGCGCTCGGGCTCTCGCTTTGACGCCTGGGTAGAGCATTTCTCGCTCGATAACTGGAAGGAAGCTGCTGCCAAAAACGGCATCGACCTCAATGAGCTCGTGCACCTGCCCTACGAGTTGGACTGGCGCCTGCCGTGGGAGCACGTGAGCCCCGGCTGCACGCGCGGCTTCCTCGAGCGCGAGTACCGTCGCTCGCTCGAGGGCGTCACGACTCCCGACTGTACCCGTACGTCGTGCACCGGCTGCGGGATCTGCCCCACGCTCCACGCCAAGAATGTATTGATGGGTGATCGCGAATGAGTGAGCGCCTGACCGACAACCCCTCGCTCTTTAGGCTTCGTGTTCGCTATGGCAAGCGCGATCGCCTTAAGTACCTGGGCCATCTCGAAGTAATCCATACCATTGAGCGCATCGTGCGCCGTGCGGGACTTCCCTATGCCGTCACGCAGGGCTTCTCTCCGCACATGCGCGTGGGCTTCTCTTCGGCGCTGCCGGTGGGTACGTCGTCGACCTGCGAGTGGTATGACCTGTTTATGACCGAGTTCGTGGCGCTCGACGAGGCGTTTGGGCGCCTGGCTGCGGCGTCTCCGGCCGATCTGGCGCCCATCGAGGCGGCGTACATCGACGTGCGCACGCCGGCGTTGACGGCGCAGCTCACGCGCCTGTCGTATCGCATCGACCTGCACTTGGATCCCGAGGCGCCCGTAAGCGCCGACGAGGTGCGTCGTGCGATCGACACGCTGCGCGCGGGCCACGGCATCGACTACGCGCGCGGCAAAAAGAGCAAGCGCTTGGATTTGGATCACACGCTCGTGGGTTATGAGCTCACGGCGGGGGAGCGCCCAGACCATTTGGTGCTCATGCTCGACACCCATGCCGACAACGAGGGCTCCATGCGTCCGGAAATTTTGCTTTCTGCTGCTGATGTTTTGTTGCAGGGCTTGACCCCGGGCGTGGATGCACCTATCGTTTCCACCGGTATGCAAGACCTCGTGACCATCTGCTCCTACGATGTCGAGCGTCAGAATCAAGCATGCGAGGACGACGAGGGCCGACTCGTCAGCCCCATACCTGTGCGAACTTGTGGATTTGCTCCACATACTCGTTGACGGGGGTATTTTCGCCTGCTACTATATTCGGCTGTTGCACTAACTGATGCATGAAGGGCAAGTAAACATGTACGCAATCGTTAACACGGGCGGCAAGCAGTACAAGGTCGCCACCGACGATGTCATCACCGTCGAGAAGATCGAGGGCAATGAGGGCGACAAGGTCACCCTGCCGGTTATCTTCCTCAACGATGGTAAGAAGATCGTCACCGATCCCGACAAGCTGGCCAAGGCCAAGGTTACCGCTCAGATCGTTGAGCAGTTCAAGGGCGAGAAGCAGCTGGTCTTCAAGTTCCACAAGCGCAAGCGCTATCGTCGTCTGAAGGGTCACCGTCAGCAGCTCACCAAGCTGAAGATCGTGAAGGTTCAGGCTACCTCCCGCGCCAAGAAGGCTGTCAAGGCAGAGGCTGAGGCTGTTGCCGAGGCTCCCGTCGCCGAGTAGATTACACTCGTAACGAAAGAGTAGGTATACACAATGGCACACAAAAAAGGACTCGGTTCCTCCCGTAATGGCCGTGACTCTCGCGGTCAGCGCCTTGGTACGAAGCGCTATGCCGGCCAGACGGTAACCACGGGCACGATTCTCGTCCGTCAGCACGGCACGCACATCCACCCGGGTGAGAACGTTGGCCGTGGTAAGGACGACACGCTGTTCGCGCTGGTCGACGGTACCGTTGAGTTCCACAAGGGTATCAAGCACAGGGTCAGCGTACGCCCGCTCGCGAACGCGTAATTCACCCTTCATAGAGCACATATGTGGGAGGCACTTGAGTTTTAGGATTCAAGGGTCTCCCTCTTTTTTGTAGGAGGCGATTCTGTTGTCACAGTTCACCGATATCAGCCGCATTAACGTGTGCGGCGGCGACGGCGGAGCCGGATGCATGTCGTTTAGGCGCGAGGCATTTGTTCCCAAGGGCGGCCCCGATGGCGGCGACGGCGGTCGTGGCGGCAATGTCGTCATCCAGGCCGATGCTCAGCTGTCTTCGCTGATCGATTACCGTTTTAAGCATCACTTCCGCGCCGAGCGCGGCACGCACGGACAGGGTGCCCGTCGTAACGGTAAGAGCGGCGAGGACCTGATTCTCAAGGTCCCTATGGGTACCGTGGTGCGGGAGCTCGACCCCGAGACGCAGACCCCGATGTTCGAGATTGCCGATCTGGTGCACGATGGCGAGCGCGTCGTCGTGGCGCCCGGCGGTGCCGGCGG
>CABTAA010000179.1 GCA_902482615.1 uncultured Collinsella sp. | reverse complement strand
CCGCCGCGTCATCGACCAGGTGCAGCAGCTCATCGGCAAAGGCAGAACCGTCGATATCGGCATCGGCGCAGAGCACGCCGGCCCCGGCGTCTACCAGATAACGGGCATTGGTGGTTTGGTGGTCGGCCGTCGCATGCGGATACGGCACGAGCACAGAGGGCACGGCGAGCGCAGCGATCTCGGCCACGCTCGATGCGCCCGAACGCGAGAGCACCAAATCGGCAGCAGCCAGCATATCGCCCATGTTGTCGATGTAAGGCTGGACGCGGTAACGCTTCGCCTCCTCGGGCGTCAGCGCCAAAGCGCGCTCGGTCTCCTCAAAGCCGTCGGCACCCGTCGAATGCAACACATAGAGGTTCTTACGCGAAAGCAGCTCGTTTTTGAGCGAAGCTACGCGCTCGTTGAGGTGCTGGGCACCAAGTGAACCGCCAAAGACGAGCAGCAACGTAGCGTCCTCGGGAACGCCAAGTGCCTTGCGGCCGCGGGCGCGATCACCCTCGATCACCGAGCGACGTACGGGGTTGCCGGTCATGAGCACGTGGTCAGGGTCGCCTTCGCGCTCAAAGACCGAGCGCGCTGCCGGCACCGAGATGCACACGCGGGCGGCATGGGAGTTCATCATCTTGTTGGCCAGGCCCGGAACAGAGTTCTGCTCATGCAGCAGATACGGAACGCCTGCGCCCTTGCACCACCCCAGCAGCGGAACCTCGACATAGGCACCAAAACCGATGGCGGCATCGGGCTTGCCGACCTTTGAGAAATGACTGGCGAGCGCACGCTTGGCTTTGTTGACACGCCACAGCGAGGTCAGCGCCGTCCAAGGACGGGAGCGGTCGAAGCCCGTGACCGTAATGGGCACAAAATCAAACCCAGCCTCGGGGACCAGACGACCCTCGAGCTTGCGCGACTGGCCCACGAACACAACGTGGTGGCCACGGTCACGGAGCTCTTCGGCCAAGGCGAGCGCGGGGTTGATGTGCCCTGCCGTGCCACCGGCTGCAATAGCAACGGTCATTTTATCGGTCATGGTAGTCCCTTCGTACACGCGGTCCCTGGCCGTCGGTACGCAGACGCGCCGACGGGTCTGAGTTCAAATCGATTCGATTATATCCGCCGCCCGCATTGCGAGGAGTGGGGCGCTGAGGACGACCTTGCGGCGCCGTTCGCTGACGCGGGCGGGCTGCGGGGTCGGTCGCAGAGCCATCCAGGACGGTAAAACCGTTACGCGAAGATCGCTCGCCGCGCACGTGGGGCACGCCGGCGGTACTCTCATCCATAACGGCAAAGCTCTCACGGCGGCGGTCATACTCATCGCGGCGGGCGCTCTCGTACGAAACGCGCAGGATCAACCCGGCAAGCATGAGCGACACAATAATCGACGAACCGCCGTAGCTAATAAACGGCAACGGTTTGCCCGTCATGGGAAACACGTTGAGGATGCCCAGCGCGTTAATCAAAAACTGCACTGCGAGAATGACCGCGGAGCCAGACGCCATGAGCGCGCCCCGACGATCGGTCGCCTGCTCGGCAATGCGAAACGCCGAGTAGATCAGCATCGCAAACACCAAGAAGAACAGCACGGTTCCGACAAAACCGACTTCCTCGCCAATGATGGCCAAGATGTAGTCGTTGTGTGCCTCGGGCAGATACGAGTACTTCATGGTTGAGTTGCCGATGCCACGGCCGAACAGACCGCCCGAGGCAAAGGCCATGATGGCAAGCGTGGCCTGATAGCCGTCACCATACTCGTCGGCCCAAGGGTTCAAGGCAACCTGAATACGCACCATACGGTATGGCTCTGCGACAAGCGCAATCACGATCACGAGAATGCCGAAGATTAGCACGCCGATGATAAATCTGGGGTCGAGACCCGCAAACAACGCCATGCACATGAGGGTCAACAGGATGATCAGGACAGTACCGAAATCGGGCTGGATAAAGATCAGAAAGAGCGAAATGCCCAGGTAGATGCCCATCTTGCGAAGGAATTCGTTGATGTTGCCACCGGGCGAAAAGAAGCGATCAAGCATGATGGCCGAATACGCAATGGCAAATGGCTTTAAAAACTCGGAAGGCTGGAACTGAATACCGGCGATGTTGAGCCAGCGCGTGGCGCCGCGGCTGCCGCTGCCCACCAAGAACACCAGAAGCAGTAGCCCTATCATGCCGATAAGGAAGATCCTGAGCACATCCTCCCCAAACCAGCTGTCCGGCAAAACGCGCACGATGGCAATCAGCGCCAGAACACCGACCACGGCAAACGCGGCCTGTCGACCCAGAAAAAACGTCGCCGAGCCATTCTCGTGCAGCGCCTCGACCGAAGACGCCGAGTACACCATCAGCAGGCCAAAGCATACCAAGGTAAACAAGCAGGCCATGAATATCAAACGGGGGCGCATGATACGGGCGGGAACGCCGGCAATATAGCGTTCGCTAAACGACTGCCCGCCGCGGCTGGAACGCGGTGTGGTGCGACGTGAGGAAGCACGGTCCGAGTCGGGCCTCCTCATACCTTGTCGGGGGCTCTCCTCTCTCACCGCAACCCCTATTCCATTTGTGATTTCGCTGTAGCGGCAAGCTGAGCCACGTAGTCCTTAAACACGCGGCCGCGCTCCTCATAGCCCGAGAACTCATCGAACGAAGAGCAGGCAGGAGAAAGTAAGATCACGTCACCACGGCTCGAAAGCGAACGGGCAACGTCCACGGCGTCGCGCAGGTCATCCGCCTGGGCGATATCCACATCGCCATCGACATCAGCCTCGTCCATAGCGGCGGTGAAGCGCTCGCGCGCATCGCCAAAGCAGACGACCGAGCGCACGTTGTCCATAACGACGCGCGCGAAGTCCGTGAGCGGAGTGCCCTTATCGTGGCCGCCGAGCAGCAAGATCACGTCGTCATCGGGAAATGCCGTCAGTGCCTTCTCGACCGCATCGGTGTTAGTCGCCTTGGAATCGTTGACGTAGCGCACGCCGTCAATCTCGCCACACGGCTCCACGCGGTGCTCGAGCGGCTGGAACGAGGCCAGACCGCGGCAGACACCGTCGACATCGGCACCGACTGCCAAGGCAGCCGTGGCAGCGCACAGGGCATTGATAACATTGTGATGGCCCGAGATCTTGAGCTCGGATGTAGCGATGAGCGGGGTCTCGACACCCTTCAGACGCACGATCATCTTGCCATCGCGCACAAAGGCGGCATCCTCGCCCTCAGGCTCGTCAAAGGCAACCTTGCAGATGCGACGACCCGGCGTGTAGATGTACTCATCGAACTCGTGAATGCCGGCGTCTTCGACGTCGACAACCACCAGATCGTCATCGACCATATTGTCAAACAGTTTGATCTTGGCAAGCGCATAGTTCTTATGACTCTTATGCCAGCCCAAGTGGTCGGGAGTGATGTTGAGCAGCACCGCCACGCGGGGGTGGAGCTCGGTTGTCGTAGCAATCTGATAGCTCGAGAGCTCAGCCACAAACCACTCGTTGTGGGCTCGGCCGTCAATCTTGTTGACCGGCGGCTCGC
>CABTAA010000178.1 GCA_902482615.1 uncultured Collinsella sp. | reverse complement strand
CGAGCTCACCCCGCCGTTTGAGGGTTACGATTCAGCGCAGTTTGAAGCCGGCGACCACCTCATCGGCTGGCAAAACGACCGCCACGCCTACCGTTATTGCCATCACTTTGACGATCAGCAGATCACCGACCTGGTGCGCGGCGTCCGCACGTTCTACAAGAGCGGCGAGGTCCCCGTGCGCGAGCTTGAGCGCTTCCATGCCGACGGTCGCAGCGGCGAGCTCAACCGCTATGTGATTCTCAAGCGTCTGTAGGCACCGACGACTCGCCGTCGAGCCGCATCGCATCTTTCGGGCAAACTATGCCCACCCTTTTTTCAACCCATTGACGGAACGTGCAACCATGCGTTCCGCACTTATGACCAAGGAGCCTCATGGGAGCCGTCCACGTTCGCACGCCTAAGAACTTTGTGCTCGAGGAGCGCCTGGAGCGCTACGCCGATGCGATTGAGACGAACCCCGAGGCTTATGCCGGAGATTGGCGCGAGGCTTGCGCGCCAGCTGGCAGCAAGCCCTTCGAACACCTTCACCTGGATCTTGGCTGTGGCAAGGGAACCTATCTGGTCGAGCGCGCCCACCGCGAGCCCGATACCCTCTTTATCGGCATGGACCAGGAGCCCATCTGCATCGCCTATGCCGCGCAGAAAATCTGCGAACAGGGGCTATCCAACGCACTCGTCCTGCCCCGAGGCGCCGCATCGCTGCCACGGCTGTTTGCCGCAGGCGAGCTCGATGCCATCACCATCAACTTTCCCACGCCGCAGCCCAAGGCCAAGCACGCCAAAAAGCGCCTCGTCCATGTCGACCATCTGATGCTCTATCGCCCGCTCTTTGCAGCCAACGCCACCGTCACGCTGCGCACCGACAGCAAACCATTGCGCGATTACGCCTTGGGACAGTTTGCCGCGGCCGACTACGATACGCTTTGGGTAAGTGACGACGTCCGCCGCGACCATCCCGAGCATCCCGAGACCGAATATGAATGCCGCACGCGCGAGATGGGCGCTGCCGTCTATGGCATTTGTGCCACACCCGGCGCGCAGCCTAGCGATGAACAGCTCGCGGCGGGCCGCGCGCAGGAGCAAAGCCTTGCCCGCTACCTGCCCGATAACCTCGATGAGCTCACCTACGTACCTCTGGGCATGGAAGAAGCCGTCGAGAACTTTAGAAACCGCGCCCGCAAAGGCAAGAAGCGCCTGCCGCAAGAGCACTAACTTCACGCGCCCATTTCCTGCATTTTCTCGCGCGCTGGCGCCCCACGCCGCCGCTACGCCATAATAGTTGGCGGACAATCGCGAGAGAAAGCAAACGCATGGCACAGACCACGACAGATACCGCCGCCAGCACCGTCTCCGGCGCCGGCGCCGCCAGCTCATTCTCGGGCGGCACGGGAACCGAAGCCGAGTTTGGCTCGCTCGGCGCGCTCTCCCCCACCTGGTGGGAGCCCGAGGACGGCAGCGAGCCCGAACCATGGCTCACGCCCGATCAAGCCTTCGAGCGCTTCTTTGAATGGACGAGCAATCGCGGCATTGAACTGTGGGATCACCAAGAAGAGGCCCTCATGGACCTGGCTGCCGGCGATCACGTCATTTTGGGAACACCGACCGGATCGGGTAAATCGCTCGTCGCGCTGGGCATGCTCTTTATGGGCATGGCGCAGGGCAAGCGTTGCTATTACACGGCCCCTATCAAGGCTTTGGTCAGCGAGAAGTTCTTCGACCTGGTGCAGGTGCTCGGCCGCGATAACGTCGGTATGATCACCGGCGACACGCATATCAACACCAAGGCGCCCGTCATCTGCTGCACGGCAGAGATCCTTGCCAACGACGCACTGCGCGAGGGCGAAGATGCCGATGTTGGCTGCGTCGCCATGGACGAGTTCCACTACTTTGCCGACCCCGATCGCGGTTGGGCCTGGCAGGTGCCGCTGCTCACCCTGCCCCACACGCAGTTTATGCTCATGAGCGCCACGCTCGGCGATGTCACTGCCATCGCCGCTTCACTCGAGGAGCACACCGGCGCTGCTTGCGACTTGGTTGTCGACGCCCCGCGTCCTGTTCCGCTGAGCTACGACTATGTGACTACCTCCCTCGAGGGCACCGTCGAGCTCGCCATGCGCCGCGGCGAGGCCCCGCTCTATATCGTGCACTTTAGCCAGGATGCCGCCCTTGCGACGGCACAGTCGCTCGCCAATTTTGGCATCGCTAGCAAGGAACAGCGCGAGGCCATTAAGGAAGCTGCCAAAGGCACGAGCTTCTCGACGGCCTTTGGCAAGATTCTCAAGCGCCTGCTTGGATGCGGCGTCGGCGTGCACCATGCTGGCATGTTGCCGCGCTATCGTCTGCTGGTCGAGCGCTTGGCGCAGCAGGGCCTGCTGCCCGTCATCTGCGGTACCGACACACTCGGCGTCGGCATTAACGTACCCATCCACACCGTGGTGCTCACCGCGCTCACCAAGTTCGATGGCTACAAGATGCGTCGTCTGCGCGCCCGCGAGTTCCATCAGATTGCCGGTCGCGCCGGCCGCTCGGGCTTCGATACCGAGGGTATGGTGATTGCCGAGGCGCCCGAACACGAGATCGAGAATGCCAAGCTTATGGCCAAAGCGGGCGACGACCCCAAAAAACTCCGTAAGATAAAGAAGAAAAAGGCCCCCGAGGGCTTTGTCACCTGGAACAAGCAGACCTTTGAGCGCCTGATCGAGACGCAGCCCGAGACACTCAAGCCGCGCCTGCGCATCACGCACTCCATGGTGATTAGCGTGGTCGAGCAGGGCGGCGATGCCCGAGCCCGCGTACACAACCTCATCGAGACGAGCCTACAGACTCCCGAGGAAAAGGCTAAGCTCGAGGTTCGCGCCGACGAAATCTTCGCCACACTCATCGATTCCGGCGTCGTCGTCCGCACCGAGGTGCCACCCGCGCCTGACGCCCCAGCTGACGCTGCACCAGACATCGACTATGCGCTGACGGTCGATCTGCCCGAGGACTTCGCGCTCGATCAGCCGCTCTCGCCGTTCTTACTTGCCGCATTGGAGCTGCTCGATCCCGAGAGCGAGACCTATACCATGGATCTAATCTCAATGGTCGAGGCAACGCTCGAAGATCCCAAGCAAGTGCTGCGTGCACAGGAGCGTGCCGCACGCGATCGCGCTATGGCCGAGATGAAGGCCGACGGCATCGAGTATGAGGAGCGTCTGGAGCGCATTCAAGACGTCACGTACGAAAAGCCGCTCGAGGATTTGCTCGACGCCGCTTTTGACAAGTACTGCCAGGAAGTGCCCTGGGCCAACGACTATCAGCTCTCTCCCAAGAGCGTTCTGCGCGATATGCTGGAAAGCGCGAGCGATTTTAAGGGCTACATTCAAAAGCTCGGCATCGCCCGCTCCGAGGGCATTTTGCTACGCTACCTGGCAGAGGCCTACCGTTCCCTCGATCGCACCGTGCCCATTGAGAAGCGAGATGAGCGCTTGCGTGACATCATTTCGTGGCTGGGCTTTGTGGTGCGCTCGGTGGACTCGCGCCTGGTGG
>CABTAA010000177.1 GCA_902482615.1 uncultured Collinsella sp. | reverse complement strand
GTCGAGAGCCTGGCCCGTATCGCCGATATGGACTGCGAGACCGGCGAGATCACCTTCGCCTAAGCGCGCAACACAAGCGATTGGTATGCGATGTGACAAAGGGACTTTCCCTTTGTCACATTTTTTGTATGAGGGGAGGTGTTGATATGGATGAGAACACGATGGGATGGCGCGAGTATGCGCGCTATGCCGAGATGTCGGTCGAGGAGCTGGCGCGCGATTGCGAGGTGCAGGTGTTTCGCGCGACGGGTCCGGGCGGACAGGGCGTGAACACGACGGACTCGGCGGTGCGCATGAAACATATTCCTTCGGGGATTGTCGTGACGGCGCGTGAGAGCCGCAGCCAGTTTCAGAATCGCGCGAGCTGTCTGCGTAAGCTGCGCGCTGAGCTTGAGCGTCGCGGGCGTCCACCGCGTCGACGCGTAAAGACCAAGGTGCCTCAGCGCTCTCGCCAGCGCAGGCTCAACGACAAACACTTCAACGCCATTAAAAAGGCCAACCGTCGCAAACCGGGCAGCGACGAATAGCCTCCTCATAAGTTGCGGTGAAATAGGGACTGTTTTGCGGCTTTAGCTACATAAACAGTCCCTATTTCACCGCAACTTAGGGCAGCTAGCGGGTGGGGTGCCAGACGTGGAGGGCGCCGGCGAGGATGTCGACCTCGATGCGCGAGGCGACAACGGGCTCGCCGTCGGCCTGGATGGGGTAGTCGGGCTCCTCAAAGGTAAGCTCGGCATGGCGACAGCGGCGCATGCGAACCGGTGGCAGCTTGGTATGGTGCCCATCTTTGGCCGAAAGGAACATGGGAAGCGCGACCGCGCGCGGAACGGGGCCGCAGGCGTAGCAGACATCGAGTATGCCATCACAGGGGTCGGCATCGGGGCAGATGCGATAGCCCGAGCCATACGTGGGGCCCAGCTGAATCGCCATGATGATCGCCCTTACGCGCTCGGCGGGCGCCCCGTCAAAGCTGACTGCCATGGGGTAGTTGCGATAGCGTAGGCCAAACTGCTCAAGTCCCGAGAGGGTGTAGAGCGGCGCGCCCGTCAAGCCGGTCTTTTTGCGCAGCTCGGTGGTGCCAAGGCCGATGGCGGCATCGATGCCGACCGAAAGCGTCTGGTCGTAGTACTCAACGGTAGCCTCGCCGCTGCCGCTCGCAGGGCTCCACGAGCGAATGCGCCCGATGTCCTGACGCTGCAGCTCGCAGGTGAGCAGCGCGCCAAAATCCTTACCGGAGAAATCGTCGATGCCGAGCGTTTGGGCAAAATCGTTGCCAGAGCCCACGGGTAGGATGGCAAGAGCGGGGCGGGCGTCCTCCTCTTGCGTCATAAGTCCGTTGACGACCTCGTGAATCACGCCGTCGCCGCCAAGGGCGATAACGGTGCGATAGCCCTCGGCCTGTGCGGCAAGCTCCTTGGCGTGCCCCATGCGCTCGGTTAGCACCAGGTCAAACTGGGATGCGCGTGCAGCCATGTCCAAAAAGCGTTGCATGCGCTCGGCAACTTCGCGCGCCGCACCCGACTGGGCGGCTGGGTTGGCGATGATGAGCGTGCGGCCAAAATCAGTTGCGTGCATGGGGCGACTCCCGGCGTATGACGTGACGGTGCGGTCGCGCTCAGGTCGAATTGCCCCCGATTGTGGCTGCACGTCGAATACTTACGTCTACTCTATCAGGTCGTTGTGGCGCTCGATAGCATCCGCTACCGTACCGCCCTCATCCACAATAAGCGAACGGCGCTTGGGTGAGATGATGCGCTGGGCGGGGTACACGCCGCGGTGTCCGGCGGTTAGGTAGCTGATAAAGGCCACGATGACAAAGAACCCGGCGGCCGTGCCGTGGAACAGGTCGATGGCCATCATGCAGGTGGTGATGGGCACGTTGAGGCCGGCGCAGAACACGCCGAGCATGCCGAGAGCCGCCAGAAAGCTGGGGTCGATTCCGACGAGGCAACCGATCCAGCCGCCGAGCGCCGCACCGATACCAAACAGGGGCGTGACCTCGCCGCCTTGGAAGCCGGCGCCCAGGGTGAGCGCTGTGACGACCAACTTGATGGCTGCATCCGCCAGGGTGGTGTTGCCGGCAAATCCGGCGCCGGAAAGCCACGTGGAAAGGCCGGCGTAGTTCCAGGCGTCGAGGAGGGCATAGGCGGCCAAAACCACGAGTGCGCCTATGAGTGCGCGAACGAGGTAATTGGTGATAAAGCGACCGTAAAGGCTCTTGACGGTTCGAACCGACCAGGCAAAGAGGCGTGCCGTCAGACCGAAGATAATGGCGCTGATAACAACGATGACAACCGTCCGTGGTGTCATGTTGGGAACGCTGGCGATAACATTCGCCTCGTACTCGGTACCCAGGGCGAGTGATGTAAAGTAGCCGGTAAACGAGGCGACCAGGCAGTAGATGCCCGCGGTGTAGTCGATCTTGCCGATAAAGCACATCTCCATGCCAAAGAAAGCTCCGGCAAGGGGCGAACCGAATACGGCGCCAAAGGCCGACGAGATGCCGGCGAGCATGAGGTCGTGGTGGTCATGCTTTTTGAGGTGGGCGAGGCTCGAGATGTTGCTGGCGATGGTGCCGCCAATCTGCACCGCGGCTCCCTCGCGACCGGCCGATCCGCCCGTTAGGTGCGTGAGCGTGGAGCAGACGAAGGTGAGGACGGCCATGCGCATATGGATGAGGCGTGTGCCCAGAGCGGAGTCGATGACCAGGTTGTTACCGCGTTTGGCAGCAAGACCGTGGTTTTTGTACACCCATGCGGTGGCAACGCCCACAACGGGAAGCAAGGCGTAGACCCACGCATGGCGCTCGCGATAGTCGGTCGCGATATTCAACGAGGCCAAAAACGCCCAAGCGGCAACGCCCATGGCGAGCGAGACGATGACGACGAGTACGAGCAACTTGGCGCTCGCGAGTAAGTTGCGGACGTTGCGGCGCGTGTCGGCAGCCAAGAGATGCTCGGAGCGGGTGAGCTGTTGCCTGCCTGCCATGATGACGTCGTTAAGGGAGAAAAAGCCGCCGTCGTCGAGCGGCTGGGGATGATCCTGCGCTTCGTTTGCGCTTTCGGGTTTGTCGTTATGAGCCATACGTTCCTCTTTTAGGTTGCAACGCAAGCATTATAAAACGCGGTAAACGCGACGAGCCGGTGGGTTGGTTTCCATTCTGTTTCGCGGCCTGCAACCGACAGGTGTATTTGCGGGTACAGGCCGAGTCGCGGTCGTGCGTCGGGAGATTATACTGAGACAAGCATAAAGAATTGGCGCCCCTGTTGTGCGCCGTGGCATTAAGAGGTGCATATGGCAGAGAAACTCATTCCGCTGGAAGACGCACAGTCGATTGTCCTGTCGCACGTTGCTCCGACCGATCTCGTCGAGATTCCCGTGTGGCAGGCCGCCGGTCTTCCCTTGGCAGAGGACGCGGTGGCCGATATCGACATCTCGCCGTTTGCCAACAGCGCTATGGACGGATATGCCGTGCGCTCGGCGGACTTGGCGCAGGCATCTGGCGAGGCGCCGGTGACGCTCGACGTTATC
>CABTAA010000176.1 GCA_902482615.1 uncultured Collinsella sp. | reverse complement strand
GCCGCGCGTGACGAGCGCAACATCGACCGCCGTGCCCGTCTCGGTCGACCAACGGTCGATCATCCGGTGCAGTCTATCTAGAAAAGCGACATCATCGTCGCAGGCAATAATCTTGAGCATTCGGCCCCCTTAAGTAGTTCGATTTTGCCACATCGGGCACGCGCCGCTTGCGGGGGTGCGGACCGTTTGCGCCCCACGGCGTGCAGCTCGCGCCAAGCGGCGTTGCGGTGGCGAAAGATGCCTCCTGCGCTATCGAAAGCCCGGCTATCCTCAGCTTGCCAGTTCGAAAATGGACCTGCCACATGATTGAATCTTTATTTCAACTTTACACCTAGGTTTACAGCTGTCTTGTCAGCTGTAAACCTAGGTGTCATACTAAAGCCCCAAGATTCGCCAAAAGAGAGGGGCCTTGATGGCACAGAGCGCGAACATGGATGCGTCGGAGCTTGCACGCGATATCGCGGCCGGCCTGGCATCGGCAACGACGGCAACGGAGCGTGCGGCACTGGTGCCCGCAGAGCTCGTCGAGGCCATTCAGCAACTAAAAACCCAACGTGACGCGGTGATCCTGGCGCACTATTACGTGGCGCCCGAGGTCCAAGCCGTTGCCGATTACGTCGGCGATAGCTTCTACCTGGCAAAGCTCGCCAAAAGCCTGCCGCAGCAGACCATCGTGTTGTGCGGCGTGGAGTTTATGGGCGAGAGCGCCAAGCTGCTCAATCCCACTAAGACCGTGCTGCTGCCTGAGCCGAGCGCGGACTGTCCCATGGCGCACATGGTCAAGCGCGAGACGGTCGACGCGGCGCGCGCCGAGTACGGCGACGACCTGGCCGTGGTGTGCTACGTCAACTCCACGGTCGAGATCAAGAGCTGGAGCGACGTGTGCGTCACCAGTTCCAACGCCGTTAAGATCGTGTCCGAGCTGCCGCAGCAGCATATTCTGTTCATTCCCGACCAAAACCTGGGACGCTTCGTAGCCGAGCAGGTGCCGCAAAAGCACGTCATCCTCAACAACGGCTACTGCCCGCGCCATCACATCATCACCGTCGAGCAGATCGTCGACGCGACGGAGGCCCACCCCGACGCGCTCGTGCTGGCGCACCCCGAGTGCAAGGCCGACGTCCTGGCCGAGGCCGACTACATCGGCTCCACCGCCGGCATCATCAAGTATGCCGAGGAGTCCGACGCGAGCGAGTTCATTATCGTGACGGTCCGCGGCGTGCTCTACGAGCTCGAGCGCCGCTGCCAGGGCACCGGCAAGAAGTTCTACTTCCCCGTGGTGCAGCCCACCTGCGTCAACATGGATCTCATCACGCTCGAAAAGCTCGTGCGCTGCCTGGAGACGGGCGAGGGCGAGGTGCAGATCGGCGTCTCGGACGAGGCAGCAGACCAGGCCAAGCTCACGCTCGACCGTATGCTCGAGTACGCAGCACGCTAGAACAATGTTGCATGAGGGACGGTCCCTTATGTCACATTCAAGGGAGAGGATTCCTGTGGAAACCAAGCAATACCCCGATATGGAGTGCGACGTCGTCATTGCCGGCTGCGGCGTGGCGGGTCTGTACGCGGCCCTCAATCTGCCGACGAGCACGCGCGTGATCATGCTCTCCAAGGGCGCTGTCGACGAGTGCGATTCGATGCTCGCGCAGGGCGGCATTTGCGTGCTGCCCGAAGGCTCGGACTACGATGCCTTCTTTGAGGACACCATGCACGCCGGCCACTACGAGAACCGCCGCGAGAGCGTCGACATCATGATTCGCTCGAGCCGCTCGGTCATCAACGACCTGTTGGCGATGGGCGTGGACTTTGAGCGCAAGGCCGACGGCAGCCTCGACTTTACCCGCGAGGGCGCGCACAGCCGCCCGCGCATTGCCTTCCATGCCGACATTACGGGCAAGGAGATCACGACCAAGCTGCTCCAGGCCGTCCGCAAGCTGGACAACGTGCAGATTCTTGAGCATGTGGCCATGACCGACATCCTGACGGGCGAGCGTGACGGCGCCACGGTGTGTACCGGCGTCGTCGCCGTTCCCGTGGACGAGGACAACTCGGTTCGTCCCGCCGACGAGCTGGCAAATGCCGCCGAGGGTGTGCATGCCGGCGAGCCGTTTAAGATCCATGCCCGCCACACGCTGTGGGCAACGGGCGGCATCGGCGGCGTATATGACCACTCGACCAACTACCCGCAGCTCACCGGTGACGCCTGCTACATCGCGCAGGAGCACGGCATTAGGATGGAGCATCTGGACTACGTGCAGATCCACCCCACGGGCCTGTTCTCGCCGCAGCCGGGCCGCACCTTCCTGATCAGCGAGAGCTGCCGCGGCGAGGGCGCGATTCTGCTCAACGCTGCCGGCGAGCGTTTTACCGACGAGCTTCAGCCGCGCGATGTGGTCGCCGCCGCTATTCGCGAGCAGATGAAGCAGGACGGTACCGAGCACGAGTGGCTGAGCTTTGCCCCCGTCGAGCGCGACGTGGTGACCGGGCACTTTGCCAACATTCGCGCGCGCTGCCTGGAGGACGGCCGCGACATCTTGGACGAGCCCATTCCCGTTACGCCCACACAGCACTACTTTATGGGCGGCGTGTGGGTTGACAAGGACGGCCGCACTTCGATGCCCGAGCTCTACGCCGCGGGCGAGACGGCTTGCAACGGCGTTCATGGCAAGAACCGCCTTGCATCAAACAGTCTGCTCGAAGCACTGGTCTGGGGTCGTCGCGCCGCGTGGTACATGCGTACCGGCGAGTCGCTGGCCGTGGAGCAGGCGGGCGATCCCGCGCTCGATGGCCGTCATCGCGCCCTGAGCGCCGACGCCCTGGCAATCGATGATTTGGCCCGTGCCGCCGGCACGCAGGCCGTGGAGGAGTAGACCATGAATCCCATTACCATGAAGCTCGTCGTCGATGATCTGATTTTGCAGGCTCTGCGCGAGGACATTACCTTTGAGGACGTGAGCACAGCGAGCGTGTGTCCCACGGCGCGTCCCGCCACGGTGGAGCTTATCGCCAAGGCCGATGGCATCATCGCGGGCTTGGATGTGTTCGCCCGCACCTTTGAGCTGCTGGATCCGCAGAGCTCCGTGTTGTTTGATGTCGCGGACGGCGACGAGGTGCACGCTGGCGATCACGTGGGCCAGGTGCGCGGAGACGCGCGCGTGCTGCTTTCGGGCGAGCGTGTGGCGCTCAACTACCTGCAGCGCATGAGCGGCATCGCCACCTACACCCATTCTGTCGCTTCGTTACTGGAAGGCTCTTCCATCAAACTGCTGGACACGAGAAAAACAACACCAAACAACCGCATCTTTGAAAAATACGCCGTGGTTGTAGGGGGTGGAAATAACCATCGATATAATCTGTCTGACGGTGTTCTTTTAAAAGACAATCACATTGGTGCTGCCGGAAGTGTTACAAAGGCCATTGAAATGGCAAAAGACTATGCTCCATTTGTACGAAAGATCGAGGTAGAAGTAGAAAATCTTGCTATGGTAAAAAAAGCCGTAGAAGCCGGCGCTGATATTATCATGCTTGACAACATGTCTGTTGAG
>CABTAA010000175.1 GCA_902482615.1 uncultured Collinsella sp. | reverse complement strand
CTTTCATTCGTATAAATGGTAAGAGCCTTTATTTTGTTTACAGTTCCCTCAAGCTGACGTATGTTCGTCTTTATCTTCTCTGCTATTATCCTTACGACATTGTCAGAAAGCTGTAAGTCCAGCATATCAGCCTTTTTCTTTACGATAGCCATTCTTGTTTCAAAATCAGGCGGTGTAACGTCTACCTGAACGCCAAGTGAAAATCTGGTAAGTATCCTGTTTTGAAGCTTCGATATCTTTGACGCGACGCTGCCCGCGCTGCCGGTCCTGGAGCCCGGCAAGCTGGTGATGGAGGTCAAGTTTACGGAGTTTTGCCCGCAGCTGGTGCGTGATATGGTGCCGCCGGGAGCGGCCGAGCTTACGGCGGTCTCCAAGTACTGCCTGTGTTACGAAAAGACAGCCTACCTGCGCGGATTTAATTACTGTGAATCGGATTTTGAGAACCGAGGGGATATTTAGACCATGAGCACCAGGGACTTTTTTAAGAACTCCGTTTTGGAGGCGTTTGGCCAGGTCGACCCTGCCAAGATTGGCCTTTCGCTGCTCGTGGCGCTCGCCATGGGCATCCTGATCTATTACGTGTACAAGCGCTTTTTTACCGGCGTGGTGTATTCGCGCAGCTTTGCCGTAACACTCGTGGGCATGTGCGTGCTTACCTGCATGGTCACGCTCGCGATCTCGACCAACGTGGTCATCTCGCTCGGTATGGTCGGTGCTCTGTCTATCGTCCGCTACCGTACGGCGGTCAAAGACCCTCTCGACCTGCTGTATTTGTTTTGGGCCATTACCACGGGCATTACGGCCGGCGCCGGCATGTACGCGCTCGTGGGGCTCACGGCGGTGGTGATCGTGGTGATGATCGCCGGCTTTGCGAGCCACCAGGACAAGGCGCGCGTGTACATGATGGTCATCCATTACACGGGCCAGACCACCGGCGACGATATCGTGCGCGCGTTTGGGCGTACCAAGTTCACCGTCAAGTCAAAGACCATGCGCGGCGACAAGGTCGAGATGGCCGTCGAGGTGTTCTCGGACGGTGTGGATATGCCCTATGCCGATGCCATCCGCGCGCTCGACGGCGTTGAAGACCTGACGTTGATCCAATACAACGGCGAATATCACGGCTAACTATGTTCCGGCGTTTTAACAAACGCCGGACCGCTCGACGCTTCGCGGGCATCTGCCGGACGATCTGCCGCTCAAACCGTCGCTCGCGTACATAAAGTACGCTTCGCTCCTCTTTCGTGGCACCTCGCCACGGCAGCTGCCCGCTCGCTGACGTTTGCTCGACCTGAGTGGTTGAAATGATCCATGCGGTCCGTCTCATTTGCTTAATTTGCTGGGATGGGTTGGGTATTATGGTGAAAGCGATTTCAATGACAGGGGTGCTCGTGGTAAAGATGAAAGATGTGGCCGAGCTGGCGGGCGTTTCGAGCGCCGCCGTCTCGCGTTACCTCAACGGTGGATATATCTCGGCGGACAAGGCCGAGCGCATTAAGCAGGCAATCGAGTTGACCGGATACGTGCGATCCAGCCAGGCTCGCGCGCTGCGCACCGGTTCCACCAAGCTCATCGGCGTCATCGTGCCTAAGATCAACTCGGAATCCGTGAGTCGCATTACCGCTGGCATTGGCCAGGTGCTCGGTCGCCGTGGCTACCAGATGCTGCTTGCCAACACCGACAATGCGCCCGATCGCGAGCTCGAATACCTCGATTTATTCCAAAACCACCCGGTTGATGGCATTGTGCTGGTGGCAACCATGATCACCAACGAGCACCGTCGGGCGATTGACTCGTGCCGCGTGCCCATTGTGCTGATCGGCCAACATGTCGAGGGCGCGGCGTGTGTCTATCACGACGATTACGAGGCTGCCTTTGAGCTGGGCCGTGCGCTTGCGGGTCGCGTGGACGGCAAGATCGCCTACATTGGAGTTTCCGAAGAGGACCGCGCGGCCGGTTTCGACCGTCGTCGCGGTTTTGATGCCGGCTTGCGCGCCGCGGGCGCGGTGCTTGATCCGAGCCTGATTCGCCAGGGGTCATTTACGCTCGACTCGGGCTATCGCGCTGCGCGCGAACTACTCTCCGTCGATCCCGATGTTTCGTTTATCGCGTGCGCGACCGACACTATGGCGGCCGGCGCCCTGCGCGCTTTTGACGAGCTGCGCGGCGTGGGCGAGGGCGTGCGTCGCGTGAGCGGCTTCGGCGACAACGCATTTTTGCGCGCGCTGACGGGCGGCATTCCCACCGTGCATTACGGCTACCTGACCAGCGGCGTCGAGGCGACCAATATGTTGCTCAACGCGCTCGATGGCGAGGAGGGGGAGAGCGGTCTCAAGACGCTCAAGCTCGGCCATCAGCTTATGAATGTCTAGACCTTGGGCACGTCTGCCTGCCTTTGAATCCCCAGTTTTTGTCTCAAAACTACCATTCGCCGGTTTTTTCCTACCGTTCACCCTACTGTGAAAACGATTACAGACATATGAAGCTGAAAACGATTACAGTGTAAGTGTCAAAGATGGCCGGGTGCAGATGCGCCCGTTGGAGGAAAGGGAAGTCATGGACTACCGCAAATCAGCCCAAGAGGTGCTCGACAACGTCGGTGGCGCCGACAACGTTGTTTCGGCCGCACACTGCGCCACGCGTCTACGCCTGGTGATTGCCGATAATTCCAAGGTTAACAAGGAGGCCCTCGAGAATATCGACGGCGCTAAGGGCGTCTTTGAGGCCCAGGGCCAGCTCCAGATTATTTTTGGCACTGGCACCGTCAATAAGGTCTACGACGAGTTCATTGCGCTCAGCGGCGTCGAGGCTGCCACCAAGGCCGAGGTCAAGGAGGCCGCGGCGCAGCAGCAGAACATCTTTATGCGTGCCATTAAGGTGCTCGGCGACGTCTTTGTCCCCATCATCCCCGCCATCGTGGCTTCGGGCCTGCTGCTGGGCATTATGAGTGCCCTCAACTTTATGGCCTCCAACGGCTTTATCGCGCTCGACACCAATAACTTTATCTACAAGATCGCCGACCTGGTCTCGGGCACGTCCTTTAGCATTCTGCAGATCCTGATCGGCTACTCCGCCGCCAAGGCCTTTGGCGCCAACCCGTATCTGGGCGCCGTCGTCGGCGGTGCGTTTATCAACTCCTCGCTGCAGAGCGCCTATACGGTTGCCTCCGAGGGCGTGCAGACCATGGTTACCGTCATTCCCGGTGTGTACAGCTTTGAGTGGGTCGGCTATCAGGGCCATGTGATCCCCATCGTTATCGCCTGTGCCATTCTGGCCTTCCTCGAGAAGCGCCTGCACAAGATCGTTCCCGAGATGTTCGACCTCTTTGTGACCCCGCTCGTCTCGGTGTTTGTGACCGTGCTTGTGACCCTCGTTGCCGTCGGCCCCATCTTCGTATGGGCCGAGAACGCCATCCTCGGCCTGATCCAGGCCCTGCTGACCCTGCCCTTCGGCATCGGCTCCTTTATCGTCGGCCTGTTCTATGCCCCCACGGTCGTTACCGGTATCCACCAGATGTACACCGCCATCGACCTGGGCCAGCTCGCCCAGTACGGCGTGACCTACTGGCTGCCCA
>CABTAA010000174.1 GCA_902482615.1 uncultured Collinsella sp. | reverse complement strand
GAGTTTGGCTCCGAGGACGTCGTGGCCTCGATGAACCGCTGGCTCACCGTCAACGACCGCGCCGCGAGCCTGCTGCCCGGTGCCACCTTCGCCGCCTCGGGCGACCATGAGGTCACCTGCACGCTGACCGAGCCCGCCATCGACTTTCTGATCATCCTGGGCAACCACTCCCAGTATCCGGGCATCTTCCCCTCCGAGGTCATCGAGGCCGCGGGCGATACCGGCGTGACCGAGTACGTGGGTACCGGTGCCTACAAGTTTGTGGAGTGGAAGCAGGACCAGTACGTCCATCTCACCCGCTACGAGGACTATGTCGCCGCCCACGGCAAGGCTTCGGGCTACACCGGCAAGGTCTCCGCGCCCACCAAGGACATCTACTATCAGTTCGTGACCGAGGCCTCCACGCGCGTGAGCGGGTTTGAGACCGGCGAGTACGATATCGCTGGCGAGATCCCCACAGAGAACTACCACGACTTCGACGGCAACGACGACGTCAAGCTCTACACCCATAACGCCGGTGTTCTGACCGCCTTCCTCAACATGAACGAGGGCATCTTCGCCGACGAGGAGATCCGCAAGTGCGCCCTCATGGCTATCGACTGCGAGGCTGCCGCTCTTGCCGCCTATGGCGAGAAGGAGCTCTTTAACATCGATCCCAACCTTGGCAACCCCGAGAACGCTCAGTGGGCGACTGACGCGGGCAAGAAGTACTTCAACCAGGCCGACGCCAAGGCCGCCAAGAAGGCCCTGGCCAAGACCTCCTATGCCGGTGAGACGGTCAAGCTGCTGACCACCCCCGACTACAAGGATATGTACAACGCCACCGTCGCGCTGCAGGAGCAGCTCGAGAAGGCCGGCTTCACCGCCGAGGTCGACAGCTACGAGTTCGCGACCTTTATGGACATCCGCTCCGGCAAGCCCGAGCAGTGGGACCTCTTTGTGGCCTCCACCAACTACAAGCCCATCCCGGCCCAGTCCCTCTCGGTCTCCAAGGCCTTCTATGGCCTGTCCGACGAGAAGGCGCTCAAGCTCGTGGCCGAGACCCGCACCGCCAAGGACACCGACGCCGCGGCCAAGAAGTGGGCCGAGGCTCAGGAGCGCCTCTATGAGATCGCCGTCATCGAGCCGCTTTGCCACTACGCTTCCATCACGGGCACCCAGGCCGACGTCGAGGACGTCGAGGTGCTCGACGGCGCCATCGTTTGGAATGCCAAGCGTCCGGAGTAATGCAATAGATGGCGTGGCGGCTTGAGGGATCTGGTCCCCTGTGGCCGCCACGCCCTGTCCACGTTCAGAGGGGAAATAGACGCCTCGCATGTTGAAGTACACGCTCAAACGTATAGGCGCGATGGTTCCGGTGATGCTCATCATCTCGGTCGTCGTGTTTTTGATTATCTATCTCACACCGGGTGACCCGGCCTCTTCGATGCTCGGCATGGAGGCTTCGGCCGACCAGATCGAGCGCGTCAACGATAGCCTGGGACTCAACGAGCCGCTGCCGCAGCGCTACGTTGAGTGGATGGGCGGCGTGCTTACCGGCGACCTGGGCGATTCGTATTTTATGCGCCAGCCCGTCACGCAGGCGATCGCCGAGCACTTTGGCCCCACGCTATCGCTCGCGCTTCTGGCACAGCTCATCGCGCTGTTGATTGCACTGCCCTGCGGCGTCGTCGCTGCCCTCAAACATGGGTCTCGCACCGACGCTGTCTTGCGAGTCGTTGCTCTTTTGGGCGTGGCGATACCCGGCTTTTTGATGGCGCTCATGCTTATGTGGCTGTTTGCCGTCACGTTGCGTGTGTTCCCGGTGGCCGGCTATGCGCCGCTATCGAAGGGCTGGTTCAGCCATTTACGCTATCTTGCGTTGCCGGCTATATCGCTTGGATGTGTGCAAGCGGCCCTGCTCATGCGCATGACCCGTTCGAGCGTGATCGAGGCCATGCAGCTCGACTGCGTCAAGACGGCGCGTGCCAAGGGCGTCTCCGAGGTTCGCGTCGTGCTGGCCCATGCCCTGCGCAACGCAGCGCTGCCGATTCTCACCTCGGTCGGCTATTCTTTTGGCGCCCTGATTACGGGTGCCGTGGTGACTGAGGCCATTTTTAACATCCCCGGTTTGGGCCAGCTGGTCACGAGCTCTATCGAGCGTCGCGACTATCCGGTGATTCAGGGCGTGCTGCTGGTCATCGCCTTGTTGAATTCGGTGATCAATCTGGTCGTCGACCTTGCCTACGGCGCTTTTGACCCGCGCGCTCGCAAATGGGGCGATGCATGATGGCAAACTTTAAGAAGGCTCTTGCCAACAAGGGGTTTGTGGTCGGCGGCTGCATTTTCCTGGCGATTGCGCTGATCGCGCTCGTCGGTCCGCTGGTGTGGACGGTTGATCCCAATGCGCAGGAGATGACGTTGCGACTTTCGGCACCTTCGCCTGCGCATCCCTTTGGCTGCGATGACTTTGGCCGCGACCTGCTTGCCCGCGTCATCGCGGGCGCGCGCGTGTCGCTTGGCGTCGGCATTGCCGTCACGCTCGCGACGAGTGCGCTCGGCTTGGTGATCGGCGCCTATGCGTGCTACAACGAGAGGCTCGATCATATTCTCATGCGCATCTGCGACGGCCTTATGTCCATTCCGGGCGTGCTTTTGGCTATCGCGCTCATGGCCATGATGGGGGCGAGCGTGTGGAACGTCATCATCGCGCTTTCCATCGTCTATACGCCCAGCATGGCGCGCATCGTGCGCTCGCGTGCGATGGTGGTCAAGGAGGAGCCCTTTGTGGAGGCCCTGCGCGTGCAGGGCGCCTCGACCGCGCGCATCGTGTGGTTGCATATCGTGCCCAACGTTATGGCACCATTCCTGGTGCAGGCGACGTTCGTCTTTGCCGAGGCCGTGCTCTCGGAGGCCGCCCTCTCGTTTCTGGGCCTGGGTATCAAGGCGCCCGACGCCAGCTGGGGAAACATCCTGCAGGCGGGCAAGAACGTGATGCGCAAAGCCTGGTGGATGATCTTCTTCCCGGCTATCGCCATCATCGCGAGCGTACTTTCGCTGAACCTTGCCGGCGACGGCCTGCGCGACGCCCTCGACCCCAAGACCAAGGAGGACTAACCCATGAGCGAACATCTTTTGGACGTGCGCGACCTGTGCATCTCGTTTGTGGGCCGCGATGGCAACGCGTTGGAAGCCGTCAACAAACTCAACCTACATATCGATGCCGGTGAGATCGTTGGTGTTGTCGGCGAGTCCGGCTGCGGTAAGTCGGTGTTTGCCCAGAGTGTCATGCGCCTATTGGAGCATGAACAGAAGATGGCCTATGAGGGCCAGATTGTGTTTGATGGCGAGGATCTGCTCGCACGTCCGCTCAAGCGCATGCGCGAGGTGCGCGGCTGCGATATCGCCATGATTTTCCAGGACCCTTTGAGCTCGCTTAACCCCGTCATGACGGTCGGGGCACAGGTCGTCGAGGCCGTGCGGGCCCACCGTAAGGTGAGCCGACGCGAAGCCCGCAACGAGGCTCTATCGCTGTTGGAGCGTGTGGGAATTCGAGATGCCGCGGCTCGCTTCGACATGTATCCGGGCGATTTTAGCGGCGG
>CABTAA010000173.1 GCA_902482615.1 uncultured Collinsella sp. | reverse complement strand
CCGCCAGAGCGGCAATCTGACGTTCAATCGTCGGGCATGGCCAAAAGGCCTATGCCCTTCTCTTTCACGTCACCTTGCTCGCTCTGGCGGGCTTTCGCTGACTTTTGCTCCACCTGCGGCGCTGCCATTGTTGGTGCAGGGGGTAGCTTGCTCGCTCTGGTGCCCGTTCGCTGGCTTTGGCTTTGCCTGTGACGTTTTCATTGTTGGTGCTGAGTGCCTTGTTTCCCGTCCCAAATGATCTACCCCGGGTCCCCGGTGGTTGCGGTGGGCGTGTTTGGTTGGTGCCTGTTGATGGTCTGGGTATCGGGGAGGGCGGGCTCCGTTATAATCGCCTAGAACATTAAATGGAAACGGGACGGGAGCCATATATGCGCCAGGGTTTCGACAACGCGAAGTATATCGAGCTGCAGGCTGCTCACATTAAGGAGCGCATCTCGCAGTTTGGTGGCAAGCTCTATTTGGAGTTTGGCGGTAAGCTGTTCGATGACTATCATGCGAGCCGAGTGCTGCCGGGTTTTGAACCGGACAGCAAGTTCCGCATGCTCAAGAGCATCGCCGACGATGTCGAGGTTATCATCGCGATCAACGCGAACCACATCGAGAAAAACAAGGCTCGTGGTGACCTCGGCATTACCTATGACGAGGATGTGCTGCGCCTGGTTGACCTGTTCCGCGGCAACGGCTTTGCCGTCGCGGCTGTGGTCATCACCCAGTACGCCGGCCAGCCCGCTGCCGATGTATTCCGCAACCGCCTGAACGCGCTCGGTATTCCCGCCAAGCTGCACTATCCCATCGAGGGGTATCCGCACGACGTCGACCTGATCGTGTCCGACGACGGCTATGGCAAGAATGAGTTTGTCGAGACCACTCGTCCGCTCGTCGTGGTCACCGCTCCCGGCCCCGGCTCAGGCAAGCTCGCCACTTGCCTCTCGCAGCTCTATCACGAGCACAAGCATGGCACGGCCGCCGGCTATGCCAAATTCGAGACCTTCCCGGTCTGGAATCTTCCTCTGACGCATCCGGTCAATATTGCCTACGAGGCCGCCACGGCTGACCTCGACGACGCCAATATCATCGACTCCTTCCACTTGGAGGCCTACAACAAGACCACGGTCAACTACAACCGCGACGTCGAGGCCTTCCCGGTGGTCCGTGCTCTGATGGAAAAGATCCTGGGCAAGAGCCCCTATCAGAGTCCTACGGACATGGGCGTCAATATGGTCGGCTTTGCCATCACCGATGACGATGCCTGCCGCGACGCTTCCAAGATGGAGATCGTCCGCCGCTACTTTACCGCGGTCGAAAATGTGCGCCGTACCGGCGTGGGCGATGAGCAAGTCGACCGTCTCAAGATCATTATGAAGAAGGCCGGTATCGACAAGAATTACTCGCCGGCACGCTCGGCCGCCCTTACCAGGGAGCAGCTGACGGGTGGCCCCGTAGGCGCCATGGTCATGCCCGATGGCTCCGTGGTGACCGGCAAGACTTCCACGCGCCTGGGCGCCGCAAGTTCGCTCATTATGAACGCCCTCAAGCATGTCTCGGGCGTCGACCTTGAGCTCGAGGTCATTAGCGATGAGGCGATCGAGCCCATCAGCAAGCTCAAGACGCATTTCCTGGGCAGCAAAAACCCGCGCCTCCACACCGACGAGACGCTTATGGCGCTGTCGATCACCTCGGCCACGAGTGAGACGGCCGCTCGCGTCCTTTCGGGCCTGGAGCAGCTGCGCGGTTGCGATGCCTTCTTTAGCGTGATTATCTCGCCGACGGACGAGACGGTGCTGCGCAAACTGGATATCAACGTGTGCTGCGAGCCCAAGTTTGAGCGCCGTGGTTTCTTCCATCGCTAAGTTTGAAGCACCGCGGTAATTGCATTGCATTTTGGCCGTATCGGGTTAGCGCCCGGTACGGCTTTTTGATCAATAAAGCGCCTATTTCGGCGAAAAATAGCTGTTTACCTGCCTAGAAACAATTTGAGCGGTATACAATAACCGTAACTGTTTCATCCTTAGCGGGATGCCGCATGATGGATATTACCTGCCATCGTGAGGTGTGTCGGTCGCGCACGGCGCGTTAGATGCTCGTGCTCGGTTTGAGGAGGCTGCTATGGCGGGCAAGGGTCGTGCGAGTGTCAACGATATGAAGCGTGTCGAGGTGCTGGTGTTGATGGAGATCGACCAGCAAACCGAAGACAATGGCGGGCCGTATGGTTTCTCGCGCAAAACGCTTGCCGAGCGCGTGGGGGTTTCGCCGTATCGTGCCCGCGCCGCAATCGATCGCTTGGATTCCGAAGGCATGATTGATGTCGTCTCGCGTTATAGCGATGACGGCGGTCAGCTTGCAAATGGCATTTGCCTCACCGAACGTGGCGAGTGGTATCTTGAGGGCGTCCGTACCGGCATGCTCGTTCAAGAAATGCTTGAGGACGAGGTTGCTGATCGATAGCAGCATGTAACCCTTGCCATAGCGACGCCGCCTGGGAAACCGGGCGGCGTTTTGTTTCAAGATTGAGAAATGCAATCTCACGCGAGAAAAATTGCGAACGGTCCGCGGCGCGAGTATTACAATGAAGACCCGTAAGATGTGGATAAACAACTTCTACGGGAAGCGCAGGTAACTCAATATGACCAAGCATGTGTTCGTAACCGGTGGCGTGGTTTCGTCTCTGGGCAAGGGTATCACCGCGGCCTCGCTGGGCCGTCTGCTCAAGTCGCGTGGCTACAAAGTAACGATGCAGAAGGCCGATCCGTATCTGAACGTCGACCCCGGTACCATGAGCCCCTTCCAGCATGGTGAGGTCTTCGTTACCGAGGATGGTTACGAGTCCGACCTGGACCTGGGTCATTACGAGCGCTTTATTGATGAGAACCTGACCCGCGATTCCAACTTTACGACCGGCGCCATCTATAAGAGCTTGATCGCCCGCGAGCGTCGCGGCGACTTTTTGGGCGGTACCGTGCAGGTGATTCCTCACGTCACCAATGCCATTAAGGACAAGTTCCGCCGCATCGAGGAGCAGACCGGCTCCGATGTAGTCATCACCGAGCTGGGCGGCACGATCGGCGACATCGAGTCCCAACCGTTTGTCGAGGCCATCCGTCAGTACCGCAAGGAGGCCGGCCCCGAGAACGTCTGCTACATTCACGTGTCGCTCGTTCCCTATATCGCCGCCGCCCACGAGGTCAAGACCAAGCCCACGCAGCATTCCGTCAAGGAGCTCCGCAGCTTTGGCATCCAGCCCGATATTATCGTGCTGCGCTCCGACCACCATATCGATGACGCTATCCGCGGAAAGATCGCAAGCTTCTGCGACGTCGACACCGATTGCGTCTTTACCAACGAGGACTGCGCGAGCATTTACGATGTTCCGCAGCTGCTTGCCGAGCAGGACTTTGACCTGCGCATTTGCGAGCGCCTGGGTCTGGACCCGCGTGAGCGCGACATGAGCGAGTGGAACGAGTTCCTGCGCAAACAGAATCACGCCAACCATCACGCCGACAAGGTGAAGATCGCCGTCGTGGGCAAGTACACGCAGCTGCCCGATGCGTACCTGTCGGTTATCGAGGCCCTGCACCATGCGGGCGTCTTCTACGATCGCCATGTGGACGTCCAGCTGGTCGACGGCGAGAGCCTCGACGAGCAGAATGTCTCCGAGGTTCTGGGCGACGCCTCGGGCATCCCGGTCCCCGGCGGCTTTGGCAAGCG
>CABTAA010000172.1 GCA_902482615.1 uncultured Collinsella sp. | reverse complement strand
ATCCAGTGCAGACGTCGCCTCGTCGAGCACCAGAATCGGCGCGTCAGTGAGAATGGCACGGGCGATGGCCACGCGCTGGCGTTGGCCGCCCGAAAGCTTGACGCCGCGCTCGCCCACCATGGTGTCAAAGCCACGGGACAAGCGGTCGATAAACTCAGTCGCGTTGGCCAGGCGCGCAGCCTCGCGAATCTGTTCGTCGGTGGCGTCAGGGCGGCCGTAGGCGATATTCTCGCGAATGGAGCGGTGGAACAGTAGCGCCTCCTGCGGCACGTAGGCAACCTGGCGGCGCAGGCTCTGCTGCGTACAGCGCGTGACATCCTGGCCGTCCACGAGCACGCGGCCGCCCTGCACGTCGTCCAGGCGCAGCAACAGCTTGGTGAGCGTCGTCTTGCCCGAGCCCGATTTGCCCACCAGACCCACGCGCTGGCCCGCCGCCACATGGAGCGTCAGGTCGTTGAACACGCTCTCGCCCGCCGCGGCGTCACGGTATGCAAAGCTCAAGTGCTCAAAATCAATCGCACCTTCGGTCACTTTAAGCTCGGGGGCGTTCTCGTCGTCCGCCACCAGACGCGGCTCGTCCAGGACGCGCGTCATCTCGGCCGCATCGCCGAGCGCGCGGTTGATGCGCTGCATCATGGAGCTCACGTAGTTCAGCCGCATGGTGAGGTTGTACGTATAGGTAAAGATCATGACGAGCGCGCCGGCAGAGATGCCAAACCACGCGTTACCGCCCGCGACGAACACACTCACCACGGCCATGGTGATGACGATAAGGCCCGAGGTCGTAAAGTTGCGTTGCATCATGGCGTGCATCGATACCGTTTCGGCATCGCGCGCGGCACGGTCGGCGGTATCGAACAGGTCGCGCTCAAAGTCCTCGCGCCCGCAGGTCTTGACGGCCAGGATGTTCGTGACCGCGTCGGAAAGCACGCCCGACAGCTTGTTCTGCGCGGCGGACATCGCGGCCGAAAGCGGCATGATGCGCTTGTACATAAGCCAGACAAACGCGATGTAGACGACCATGATGCCCACCAGGATCACGGTAAACGTCGGCACCACCGGGGCGAGCGCCGCCACCGTACAGACAACCGAGGTGATAGTGGGGATGAGCGAATACACCGTGACGTCCACCAGACCCGTGTAGCCGCTCATAAAACGGCTCGTCTGGCTCACAAGCGATCCGCCAAATCGGCTGGTGTGGAATGTCATGGATTGATTGGAGAGCGTGTCGAAGCACAGGCGCGCCAGGTGATAGTTGCCCGCAATCTCGAGCTTGTAGACGGTGTAGTCCTGCAGCTTGGAGAGGATCTGGCCCACTAGGTTAACGAGCACGAGCGCCAGAATGTAAGGGCCAAAGACCTCAAACACCTGGTCGCCCGCCACGGGGCCGGCTTGGACGCGGTCGACGATAAGGGCCATCACGTAGGTGTTGGCAAACGTGAGCAAAAAGATGTAGCCCGCCGACGAGAACACCGAGAGAAAGACAATCAGCGGCTGCGTGCGCGTGACATCCCAAAAACGCTGCAGCGTACGGCGCACGGTGGAGCGTTTGAGCGGACTGGTGCTTCTCTGAGACATGGGCTTCCTTTCGCGTCTGATAGGGCGAAACGCCATTGTTGCACATTGAAGTGCGCTTCAGGCATGCGCGACACGAAAAGCGCCCGCGCCCCGCGCTTGCGCAGACGCCCCGCCGTCAGGTGCAGCTAGTCCTTGTCTTCTTGGTCTGCGAGCAGACCCGCGGACGTGAGCCCCAAAATCTCGTCGGCCTCCTCGGCATCCTCCAGCGCGTCGATGTCCTTGAGCTTGCGCTCCATGACGTTGGTGCGTGTGGTGATAATGCCCTCGACCGTCTTGCCCGCGGTCTCGATCTGCTGCTGCGCGCGACGCAGTGCCGCCTGATAGCGCGGCAGCTCGGCCTTGACGGCAGAAAGCACGCGCAGCACGTCATCGGTGCGCTTTTGCAGCTTAAACGTCTGGTAGCTCATCTGCAGGCTGTTGAGAATGGCGGCCATGGTGCTGGGGCCGGCAACGTTGACGTGATAGTCGCGGCCCAGGGTCTCGATAAGCCCGGGGCGGCTGACGACCTCGGCGTACAGGCCCTCAAACGGCACGAACAGAATGCCAAAGTTGGTCGTCGCGGGCACGCTCAGGTACTTCTCGCAAATGTCCTTTGCCTCGCGCTTCACCATCGCATCGAGCGTCTTGCGCGCAGCGGCGACGGCCTCCGCGTCGCCTGACTCCTGGGCGTCGAGCAGATGCTCGTACGCGTCGCCCGGGAATTTGGAGTCGATCGGCAGCAGCACGGGGTCGCCCTCGTCTACCGGCAGCTTGACGGCAAACTCAACACGCTCCGAGGCGCCGGGCTTGGTGGCCACGTTTTCCAGATACTGGTCGGGCGTAAGGATGTCCGCCAGGATCGCGCCCAGCTGCACCTCGCCCAAAATGCCACGCGCCTTGACATTACCCAGCACGCGCTTAAGGTCGCCCACGCCGGTGGCGATGGATTGCATATCGCCCAGGCCCTTGTACACGGCCTCGAGCTGGTCACTCACTTGCTTAAACGATGCAGACAGACGGTCGTTGAGCGTACGGGAAAGCTTTTCGTCCACCGTCGCGCGCATCTGATCGAGCTGCACGTTGTTGTCCTTGCGGATGGCGCCCAGCTGTGCATCGACCGTCTCGCGCACCTTGTCCAGGCGGTGCTCGATGCCCTCGCGGTTGGCGCCCAGCTGCTGGGCCGTCTCACGACGCAGGTCGTCCATGCGGTCGCCGGCCTGCGAGAACTCGCGCGCGATGGTCAGGTAGCGCTGCTGCTCTACGGCGGCGTCGGTCGTCTGCTGCTGCGCGATGGCGTTTGCCGTGCGACGGGTTTCTGCCAGCGCGATGTTCAGGGTGTCGAGCGCGTTGTTGGCCTGCTCGAGCGCCGCGAGCGTCTCCGCGTCGCTGCCGCCACGCTCTCGCAACTCGGCACGAAGGCCTTTAAGCTGCAGGGCGCAAACCACAGCAACTCCCACCGCCACCAAGGCAATCACAACAAGCACGATATCAATAGCAGACATAGACTCCGCCCAACAAACTCAATCGGTCATCAATCAAAACCGCGATCAATCTTACCCCGCCACACGCACGGATCACCCACTGCCTTGCAGACAAATTTCTCTTAGAGCCGCGGACGCTAAAACGCTAGCTCTCCCAGCCGGTGCGGATTGTTGTTATGACATCGCCTAGGCGCTGGCCGAGGGCTGACAGATGTTGGAGCACTTCACTGGGCGAGGCGCCGTTGAGGATGCAGGTGAGCGCATACGTCATAAGAGGTATGGAGTTCAAAAGGCTTTCCATCATTTGCTTTTTCCACAATCAAGATTTCTCGATTAAAAGTTGTTGTGTTTGTCGCAATACGACCGCCCCTTTCTGCCCATGGGCGCCAACGAACTTTTCCAACAGAATAGTTTAGATTGATATTTTTAAAAAACACCTTATATCCCATATCCTCCAAAAAATTAGCATAATCTATTGAACTCTCTTTTGATTTTTCTCCGATAAACTCTACACAATAGGTCACTTCATCGGGCTTGCATTTTTCAAATTCGTATAACAGTTTTCCTGTCCGAACAAGTCGATAACCCTTTTCAGACATTTTGTTTAGCCATTTTTCCTGCGTATTTAGCAATCCGCCAAAAAAGCGATAACATTTTTTACTCATACTGCACCTCCAATAATTTCACTTGCAATGCT